>CAUTOC010000028.1:0-26890 GCA_963539695.1 uncultured Catonella sp.
TCAAAGGAGAAGAATGATCCTGAATGGATGCGTGATTTCAGACTTAAATCTCTTGATATTTATAACAAGCTGAAAGTTCCTGACTGGGGACCTTCTATCGAAGGGCTTGACATGAATACAATTATGACCTATGTACGCCATAAGGGTGAAATGAAAGGAAAGTGGGAAGAAGTACCTGAGGATATAAAGGATACCTTTGAAAAACTCGGTATACCTGAAGCAGAGAGACTTTCCCTTGCCGGAGTAGGAGCACAGTACGATTCAGAGCTTGTTTACCATAATGTGCGTGAAGAAGTAGCAGCACTCGGAGTAGTTTATACTGATTTGGAGTCCGCTATGCATGGCGAATATGGTGATATGATTCATGAATATTTTATGAAACTCGTACCCCCTACCGACCATAAATTTGCAGCCCTTCATGGTGCAGTTTGGTCAGGAGGCTCTTTTGTATATGTGCCAAAGGGAGTGAAGGTGGACATACCTTTGCAGTCATATTTCCGTCTTAATGCGGCAGGTGCAGGTCAGTTTGAGCATACTTTAATTATAGTTGATGAAGGGGCGGATCTTCATTTCATAGAAGGCTGTTCCGCTCCTAAGTATAATGTGGCAAACCTTCATGCAGGCTGTGTGGAACTGTTTGTTAAGAAAAATGCAAGGCTTAGATACTCAACCATAGAGAACTGGTCAAAGAACATGTATAATCTTAATACTAAGAGGGCTATAGTTGAAGAAAATGGTGTGATTGAATGGGTTTCAGGTTCTTTTGGCTCTCATGTATCCTATCTTTACCCTATGAGTATATTAAAAGGTAACGGTTCAAGAAGTGAATTTACAGGAATTACATTTTCAGGTAAAGGACAGAACCTTGATACCGGAGCTAAGATGGTACACATAGGAGAGGACACATCTTCTATTATAAATACAAAATCCGTATCAAAGGGTGGAGGAACCAATACTTACAGAAGTATGGTAACAGTGCGTGAAAGTGCAAAACGCAGTAAGGCTTTTGTTTCCTGCCAGTCACTTATGCTTGACAGTGACAGTCGTTCGGATACCATACCTGCTATGGATATAAGAACAGATGATACAGATATCGGACACGAGGCAAAGATAGGCAGAATCAGTGATGATGCAGTATTTTATCTTATGTCAAGAGGAATAAGTGAAGAAGAGGCGAGGGCGATGATAGTTAGCGGTTTTGCAAATCCTGTATCAAAGGAACTTCCTCTTGAATACGCAGTTGAAATGAATAACCTCATTCAGCTTGAAATGAAGGGAGGTATGTAATGAAATTTGAGCTAAACGGAGTTGTTAATTATCTGCCTGCAATAACCTATGGCAAGATGAAAAACAGTTATGCGGAAATAGATTTTAGTTATGAAGTAAATGCTAAAAATGATTTAGACATAAAATTACCGGATGGTGTAGAACTTCTTACTACAGGGGAGTTATATGATGAAATAGTGGCTAAGACAGACTTTGTAAAGACAGGTATGGAAGCCTTAAACCTTGATTCAAAAGCAGGCGGAGACAGCCTTGAAGATGAAAACAGGCGTGACAGGGAAGTAAAGGACGCTCCTTCTACAGATATAGTAAGAAATGCGTTTAAGGCTGCTGATATTCCTGTAAAGGTGCTTGTGACTAAAAAAGGAATTAAAGCAGAAAAACCTGTAAAAATAACTTACAGAGCAGGTGAAGAAAATTCATTAAACAATCATATAATCTATGTAAGTGAAGGCACAGAACTTACCTTAATTGAGATATTTGAATCTGAAAACAAAGAAAGTCTTATAGGCTTGCAGACTAGAGTTTATGTCTGTAAAAATGCTAAAGTAAAACTTGTAAGAGTAAATCTGCTTTCAGAGAATACGGACCACTTTGATGATTTGGGATTACACCTTGAAAATGATGCTAAAGCAGAACTTGTACAGCTTGAACTTGGAGGGAAGCATTCTTATGTTGGTGTAAGATGTGAACTTGTAGGCAGAAAGAGTGAATACAATAGTGCTACGGGTTATCTCTGCAAAGGTGAAAGTTTGCTTGATATGAATTTTATAACTAATGAATGGGGTAAAAAAGTAGCCTGCAATATGGATGCCGGCGGTGTACTTCTTGACAATTCTACCAAAGTATATCGAGGAACCATTGATTTTAAGGAAGGAGCAAAAGGAGCAAGAGGTTTTGAGAAAGAAGATACCCTGCTTTTTAGCCCTAGTATAATAAACAAGTCAATTCCTTTAATTCTTTGCCATGAGGAAGATGTGGAAGGTGACCATGGTGCTACCATAGGCAGAATAGACGAAAAGCTTTTATTTTATATAAAGAGCAGAGGCATAGATGAGAAGGCGGCAAAACAGCTTATGACAGAAGCTTATATCAATGCAGTTACTGAGAGAATAGGTGATGCTGAGACAGAAAGCAGAGTTATAAAATATGTAAGTGAGGTTTTTAACAATGAGCAGTAATTTTAGAGAGGATTTTAAGTTCTTTAGTGAATATCCTGATTTAGTTTATTTTGACAACGCTGCTACAACTCAAAAGCCGAATATAGTGCTTGAAAGAATGGTAAGATATT
The DNA here is from genome assembly GCA_963539695.1 of uncultured Catonella sp. Taxonomy (GTDB): domain Bacteria; phylum Bacillota; class Clostridia; order Lachnospirales; family Lachnospiraceae; genus Catonella. Next base: position 2,576 of record CAUTOC010000028.1, read on the forward strand.
ATGAGAGTGAGAATGCCAATCCGCTTCGTGGTGTGTATGACCTTTCTGTAAAGGCTACAGATGCTTATGAAAATGCAAGGGCAAGAACAGCGGACTTTATAGGTGCAGAGTCTGCTTTAGAGATTATATTTACCAGAAATGCCTCAGAGAGTCTTAACCTGATAGCAAAAAGTTATGGAGAAGCCTTCCTTAAAGAAGGAGATGAGATTGTGCTTACAGTAATGGAGCATCACAGTAATCTTCTTCCTTGGCAGGAAGTAGGGAAAAAGACAGGTGCAAAGCTTGTATTCCTTGAGCCTGACAAAACAGGTTTTATTTCAGATGAAGAGATTAAGGCTAAGATTACAGAGAATACTAAACTGGTAAGTGTAGCCCATATTTCAAATGTACTCGGCAGAAAAAATCCTGTGGAAAAGGTTATAAAAGCAGCTCATGATGTAGGAGCAGTAGCAGTTATAGACGGAGCACAGGCAGTACCTCATACAAGAGTAAATGTAAGAGAGTTAGATGCAGATTTTTATGTATTTTCAGGTCATAAGATGCTTGCCCCTATGGGAATCGGTGTAGTTTATGGCAAGAAAAAACTTCTTAACAAGATGCCGCCATTTATTACAGGTGGTGAAATGATAGAGTATGTAGAGCTTGACTCTGCTACTTATGCAGAAGTTCCACATAAGTTTGAAGCCGGTACCGTAAATGTGGGTGGGGCTGTAGGGCTTCATGCAGCCATGGACTACCTTGACCAAGTTGGCTTTGACTATATCGAAGAAACAGAGCTTAGGCTTACTAAAAGACTTTTTGAAGGAATGAAAGCCCTTCCTTATATAAATATAGCAGGCTCAGAAGGTGCTAAGGAGCATAACGGCATTATCACATTTACAATAGATGATGTACATCCACATGACAGTGCTTCTATCCTAAACGATGCTAAAATCTGTGTAAGGGCGGGACATCACTGTGCTCAGCCTCTTATGAAGTTTTTAGGCTTTAATTCAACACTTAGGGCGAGCCTGTATTTCTATAACACGGAAGAAGAAGTTGACAGATTTTTAGACAGTTTGACAAAGATAAGGGGGTGGCTTGGTTATGGAGCTTAGAAACATATACAATGAAATACTTACAGAGCACAACATGCATCCGAATAATAAGCATGAGATAGAGCATCCTACCATAGAACTTAGAGGAGTAAATCCAAGTTGCGGTGATGATATTACACTTAAACTACAGCTTAAAAATGATATAGTTGTTGATGGCAGTTATACAGGAACAGGCTGTGCTATTTCACAGGCTTCAGTGGATATGATGCTTGACCTTGTAATCGGCAAGAAAAAAGAAGAAGCTTTAAGGCTTGGTGAGCTTTTTATGGGAATGATTAAGGGTGAGGTTAAAGAAGATGAAGCCTTAGAGGAACTTGATGAAGCCATAGCTCTTAGAGATATTGCTCACATGCCTGCAAGGGTTAAGTGTGCGGTACTTGGCTGGCGTACACTTGGTCAGATGCTTGATAAAGAAGAATAGCTAATTATTAAATCCAAAATTGGTAAAAAATACATTTTTTTACCAAAAAATTTTGTTAGACTTTACTAAAAAAAGTCAAAAATTTTCCACAAAGTTACATGTTGAAATAATTTAATAATGTATATATACTATATGTGTAAATCAAAAAGAAAGAGGTTTATATGGATAATTTTTTTAGTGCGGAAGATTTAGAGTTATTAAATGAAGAGCTTGAAGAAATGGAACATTCAGTAATAAAAAAAGAGGATGATGATCCTGAAATGGATGCGGCAGAAAGAAGATATAAAGAAATAATTAAGAAACATAAGGGTGACTGTTAAACCGGTCACCCGGATATTAAAGATATTATTCAAAGTAAAAATTTAGTTATTCTGATGTGATATTTAATATAATCATTTAAATTTTATTAAAAAATTATCAATTTATTTTCAAATTGTCTTAAATTAAATAGTGACAATCAGTCTATTGTAAAAATAGGTTCTTTTTGTATACCCAAAATATGGAAAAAGAGAGGTGATGCCGTCTTGCAAGTAGAAACTCTGATTATCTATGATAAAGAAGAAGCTTATGTGGAGGCTTTGTCAGATTATTTAAATAAAAATATGGAGCTTGGTATTGTAACAGTTGCATTTTCAGATATGAATAAGTTTATTCAATATTTAGAACCGGGTAAAAGCTTATATGTAATGTTAAGTGAAGATTTTGACAAAGAAAAAATTATAGGGAAAATAAGTGAAGACAGGATAATAAGTCTGGTAACTGCAAAAGATAGAGAGCATAACGGACCTTGGATATATAAATACCAGTCGGCAAAAGCTATAACTAAAGAGCTTGCTTCTATAATGATGATAAAAAGTGGGGAAGATTTACTTTCATATAATAACCTTCATATTGTATTTTCTACCAAAAGTAATATAGAAAGAGAAGAATATGTAGAACTTTTACTTACAGATTTAACAAAGAAAGCATCAGTACTTTATCTTGATATGGAACCGTTTGGAAACCGTACGGTAAGCAGGTATGAAGACAGTAAGGGAATGTCTGAATTGATTTATTATCTAAAACATGGTGGTGAAAAACTGAAATGGAAATTTAAGTCGTTAATAGAAAAAGAAGGTATATCTGGAAGAGTATTGCCGGTGAATTGTCCTCTTGATTTGACTGAACTCACTAAAGAAGATATAAGAGAATTATTAAATGTTTTGAAGGGATTAAATGAATATGAAATTATTCTTATTAATCTCGGGGTTTTAAATCTGGCTACTTTTGAGCTTATGAAGTCAGGAAGTCATATTGAAATGGTTGTAACAAGAAAACAGGGCGACAGAGAAAGTGCAGAGAATTTTATAAACAATATGAAACTTTTAGGAATGAAGGATGTTGAAGGAAGGGTGGAGATAATAGAATTTGGAACAGACACTTGGTTATAGAATAAAAGAAGAACTGCTTGAAAGACTGGATTTTTCAAGAGAACTTACTGATGAAGAGGTTATGAACGAGATTGAAGAACGAGTTCTAAACTTAAATAGTGACGAATACATCAGTATTACGGAGAAGAAAAATCTATGTATTGAAATCTTTAACTCCGTAAGGAGACTCGGTGTATTACAACAGCTTATAGATGATGAAAGTATTTCTGAAATTATGGTAAACGGACCTGAGAATATTTTTATAGAAAGAGCAGGTAAAATTCAAAAATTTGAGGGCAGGATAGGCTCGGAAGAAGAACTTGAAGACATAATCCAGCAAATAGTAGCTAAGGTAAATCGTACTGTAAATGAAGCTGAACCTATAGTAGATGCAAGACTTTCAGATGGCTCAAGGGTAAATGTTGTGCTTCCGCCGATAGCACTTGGCGGGGCAGTAGTAACAATAAGAAAATTTCCCAAAATTCCGATGACTATGAAGAGGCTGCTTGAATTTGACACTCTTACAGAAGAGGCTGCTGATTTTATAAAAATAGTTATGGAAACAGGTTGTAATATCATAGTAAGCGGTGGAACTTCTTCCGGTAAGACATCATTTTTAAATGCTCTTGCAGATTATATACCTAAGAAAGAAAGAGTAATTATTATTGAAGATTCGGCAGAATTACAGCTCTTTGGCATACCTAATTTGGTTCAAATGGAGACTAGAAATGCAAATGTAGAAGGTAAAGGCGAAATAGGTATAGGTGATCTGATTAAATCTTCTTTAAGAATGCGTCCTGATAGGATATTAGTTGGTGAGGTAAGAGACGGCAAGGCGGCTATAATGCTTCTTAATGCTTTTAATACAGGGCATTACGGAGAATCCACCGTACATTCAAACTCTGCCGCCGATACTGTATCAAGGCTTGAAACCCTTGTACTTACAGGCTCCAATATACCTTTAGCAGCGGCTAAAAGACAGATTGTATCGGCAGTTGATTATATAATTTATCTTGGGAGGCTTAAAGACGGTAAAAGAAAGGTTTTGGAAATAAGTGAACTTTATGAAAATGATGGAAATATTGTGCTCAATCAAATATTTGAGTATAAGACTGATTCAGGATTAATAAGATGTGGCACACCAAAAAGAATGTCAAAGTTTGAAATGGCAGGTTTTAAGGAAAATGAATTATTCAATCTATAAAAGAACTAAACTTGAATGGTTTAAATTAATGGGAATATGGTTTCTCATATCTATAAGTCTCGGTATGCTTTTTTATAAGTCATTCATAGGAATTTTAATAATTGTTCCATTTGGTATAGTTTTTGAAAAAATTAATAAAAAAAAGCTGATAGAAAAAAGAAAAAATGAATTATCAGGTCAGTTTGTAGAATTTTTACAGGTAATAATGTCATCTCTAAAGGCGGGAACTTCACTTGAAAGAGCTATATTATCGGCAAGAGAAAGGCTTTACAGTCTTTATAACAATGATTCTCTAATAATTATAGAACTTTTATCTATGGAAAGAAGTTTAAAAATGAATATTCCGGTTGAAGATATTTTATATGATTTTGGTAAAAGAAGCGGCATAGAAGATATAAATCAATTTGCAGAAGTATGTAAAGTTTCAAAAAGAGCAGGAGGAAATCTCATTAAAGTAATGGAACATACTATAAGGTGTATAGTGGATAAAAATGAAATGGAAAGAGAAATACAAGCTTTTATCAGTGGCAAAAAAATAGAAGGTAAGTTTATGACGGCAATTCTACCTGCAATACTTTTATATATGAACATTTCTATGTCTGATATGATGAAAAGTCTATATCAAAGTAGTTTAGGCAAGGCGGTTATGAGCGGAGTTTTAATCGGATATGGGTTATGCTGTTTGTGGTTTGACAAAATAACAGATATTAAGGTGTGAAATGGAAATATACAAATCATTTACGGGAAAACAAAAGAAAGTTGTTTTAATTGCATTAGTATTATCAATTATAGCTATTATAGCGGGAATAATATATGACAGCAGCTTAAAAGATATTGAAGCAGATAAGCTTGTAAGACCTCAGTCATATGAAGATGATAAAGACATAGATTTTGGAGTACAAATTTATGGTCAGGAGAATAGTAAAAATTTAAGCTACACAGGTGAAATAGGGGTAAGAAAACTTACAGAAAGTGAAATAGAGAGTTATTTGAATCAGGCATTAGACCAGCTTGAAAAAATAATTTTTAGAGAAGGTGAAAGCAGGGATAGGGTATTTACAGGAATAGACATCCCTTCAAAATTACCTGAAAATCCTGTAGATATAAGTTTTAGTATTAGTGAAAGCGGAGTTTTACTTGAAAATGGAGATATTAATTTTGATTTGATTAAAGAAAAACAGACTATAACTGTTAATTTATTAACAAGCTATGGAGAAAAAGAAGCCTCAAGAAACATAGATATAACAATTTTCCCTAAAGAATTGACAGAGGAAGAAAGAATTACACTTGCAGTAAAAGAAAAAATAGATTCACTGCTTGTAAGTGGTGAAAATGAGATTATAGAATTACCTAAGGAAATTAACGGGTATAATGTGAGGGCATTTTTTCCAAAGAAAGAAATTAAAGGAAGCATAACAGGATGTGCATTTTTGATAATTATTTGTCTTTTTGTAGTTTTTAATGATAAAAATAAAAAGAAAATTAAAGCAAGAGAGGAGGAACTGAAAAATGGTTATACGGAATTTGTAGGGAGGTTTGTAATTTTGTTGGGAGCCGGACTTAGTATATCAGCTGTTTGGAAGAAACTTGAAACAGGTTTTAAATCAAATAAGAGTTTATCTGAGGAAATCAGACTTACACTTTGGGAAACAACCAATGGAAAGACAGAAAGAGAGGCTTATGAAAATTTTGGAAAAAGGATAGGCGGAACACAGTATGCTAAATTTGTATCAGTGATAAATCAGAGTCTTAAACTTGGCTCAGGACAGTTGCTTGCAAGGCTTGAAGCAGAGTCTGAGGCGGCTATGTTTGAGAGAAGGAATAAGGCAAAGGTTATGGGAGAAGTGGCTGACACGAAACTTCTTATGCCTATGATGTTACAGTTAGTATTAATTATGTTAATCATTATGGTGCCGGCATTATTGGCGGTATGAAAGGAGAAAAATGGAAGTTTTAAGAAAAATTAAAGAAAAAACAAAAGAAATATGCTACAGCTTGGAAGTAAAGAGGATGATTGCCAAAGAAAAGCTTAAAGAGGTGAAAGATGATAATAGAGGAATAGCCGTAATTGAGATAATTTTGATTTTAGTTATTGTACTGGGCTTAATAATTATTTTCAGGAGCAATCTAAAAGATATGATTGATGAAATTTTTAAGAAGATAAAAGGAAACCAAAAAAAGATAATAGCACCTCTAAGTTAAATTGGAAAGGAAAATGCGAATGAGGGCAAAAGGAAGTGTTACCATATTTTTATCTTTGGCTCTCATTCTTGTTATAGCTCTTGTAGGAAGTTTGTTAGAGTCTGCAAGAGTTACTGTATCAAAGGAAATAGCCTTAGATAATTCATATTTGGCGGCTCAGAATATTTTGGCAGAATACCAAAGAGAACTTTGGAATGATTATCATATATTTTTTGTAGAGGTTGCGGAACTGAAAGGTACGGAAGGCAGTGTTAAACTTGGTAATTTCTATCTATCTAAGATGATGCAGGGTGAGTATGGAGATTATATCGGAGCAACAGCAGATTTCACAAAAATGGGATTTAAGGAAAATATAACTGAAAATAACTGTTATTATTTTACGAAGCAGGCAGTGGCATATATGAAATATGGTGCAGCAGGAAAACTTGGGAAACAGATGCTTAACAAAGCCAATATTCTAAAAACTACGGAAAATAGTGCAGATGCAGTTAAAAAAGGTCTTAAAGCAAAGATAGAAGCTGAAAAAAAGCTTATAGAACTTGAAAGAAAAAAGAAGAAACTTGAAGAAAATGCAGAAAAAATACAAATAAAGCCGATGAGTAAGTCTGAAGCAAAGAAAAAATATAAAGAGTATCAGAAAAATTTGGATAATGTAACAAATGAAGGAAGAGCGGGTGGACTGTTGGGGTTATTACTTCCTCAAGGGAAAATGGTTTCAAAACTGAGTATAAAGCATACAAGCTGGAATGAAGTTGAAACAATGGAAAAAGAGAAAACAGATTTTATAGACACGGGGCTTTTGATACTTTATGCAAAAGAGCATTTTAATAATTTTTTATCAGAAACTAAAGAAAATAAAAAAAGAGATGCTCTAAAATATGGAATAGAATATCTGATAGCAGGCAAAGACAGTGATGAAGCTAATTTAAGTTCGATTGTAAATAGGATATTTGCAATCAGAACTCTTGTTTGGTATGGGTATTTTTTAAGTAGACATGATAAGGTTTTAGAAGCAGAAACTATGGCGGCAGCAATAGCGGGAGTTTTAGCATTACCGGCAGCAATAGAGATAATTAAAACAGGTATTCTTATGGGCTGGTCTATGGATGAGGCGGGAAAAGAGGTGAAAACTTTGTTAAGAGGTGAAGAAATACCTTTATTTCCGGGTAAATCCGAAAGCATAAAATTAAAATACGGCAGTTTTTTGGATTCATTTCTTTTAACTGTGATTTCCGTACTTCCGACAAGGATAGTAAAGCTTATAGAACAAAATATGAAATTAAGATATTATGATGGGTTTAGGGCTGACAATATGTTTGCAGGTATTACCGGTGAGGTTAGAATAAAAGTAATGCCAAAAATACTGAGGTTAAATATGTTAGACGGTATAGTTCAGAAGAATTTCAGTCACTGGGAATCTTTTGTAAATATATCGCAGAGTCTTTGCAGGGAATGACAGCTATTGCAGAGTGCCCATATATAGTTAAAGAAAGGAGTTATAATTAGCAGATTTAAGAAATATAATGTTTAATTTTGAAGAAATTTTGTCTCTTTTTTATTGAATATTATCTTGGATTAAGGAATAGTCATCTTGATTTAAGAAATAAGAAATGTTTTACCCTAACTAAAAAATATCATAAAAAATTTATTGTCCCAATAAAAACAGAATCAAACTACAAACACAAATGTAAAATTTTAATCAGTAAAACTATCAATATATGGGCAGTCTGCAATAGCTAATATTTAATTAAAAAGATGAGGTTAAAAAAGTGAAAAGATTAAGAGGAAGTCTTACTATGGAGGCGGCACTTGTTATGCCGCTATTCATAGTTGCAATAAGTCTTTTGATATTTTGGACAAGTTTTTTACAGGTTCAGGAGAAACTGAATGCAGAGGCAGTAAATAAGGCAAGAGAAATTGCAAAGCTTGCTTATCTTACAGAGGATGAAAAAAATGAAAATATAAAACTGATAGAAATTGGAAAAGGAGAACTTCTTAATGGAATATATTTTGAGAGACTGGCTGTAGCAAGACCTTTTACAGGAAAATATTATAATAAAGGAGAGGGAGAAAATGCAGAGGATAACCGAATAGTTTTTGTGACAGATACGGGAAAAGTTTATCATACAAGCAATATATGCAGCCATATAAATTTATCCATAAAACAAACTGATTTTTCATCAGTGAATAATTTAAGAAACAAAGGTGGTGCTAAGTATTATCCTTGTGAGCATTGTGCAAGAGGAAAACTTAGCGGAGTTGTTTACATTACAAAAGAAGGCAACCGGATACACAGAAGTAAAAACTGTCCTGCCCTTAAAAGGACAGTAATAGCAATAAAAAAGATAGATGCTGAAGGAAAAGGATACCGTCCTTGTGAAAGATGTGGAAGAATATATGATTAATATAATTTTGTTAGGCTTACTTGCATTGATTGATTTTATAAAAAAAGAAATACATATATTTATATTACTGCCGGTGATAACTGTTTGGTTATCAATTTCAATATGGAATAATGAAAGCAAAATGCAGGCAATTTTGGCGGCAATTTTGCTTATAGGTTTGAGTATAGTTACTAAACAGGCTTTTGGAATGGCAGATGCCATAGTTTTATCTTTGATTGCTTTAGAAAACGGAATATTTAATATGCTTATAATCTTTTTTACAGCTAATATTATCTTTCTTATATTTGCGGTTATAAAATTTGGATTCAAACAAAAAAATAGGGAAATTCCCTTCATTCCCTTTATTTTTATATCATTTATTTTATTAAAATTATGTTAAAGGAGGGAGTATGAAACTAAAAGGAAGTTTAGCTGTTGAAGCAGCTGTTATTTTTCCAATGATTATAATTATGATGTTTGCTATTATATTTTTTGCTTATTATGAGCATGATATTACAGTTTTACGAAGTGAAGTGAAAACTGAACTTATAAAGTATGTAGCAGAAAATATAGACGGAGAATGGAAATTTCAGGAAAAAGAAGGTGAAAATTTATTTTATTTGATATATGAGGATATGAAAAGCTATAATACGGGAGAAAAGTGGTTTGCAGGAGCAAGTGTTAAATTTAAGATATTTTCATTTGTTTCAGAATATATTGATAAAGATTTGACAGATGGAAGGTTTGAAGAGGAATATAGAGAATATATTCCACAGCAGTTTGTAAGAAAAATGGGAGCTATAGAAAGCTTAAACGGCAGCAAATAATTAAAAGCGGATGTCTTTGCACTAAGGAGGTAGTATTGATACATGGAGAGTTTTAGCTATATTCAGGATAGAGGCAAAAATTATCTGAAATCAGAGAAGATAAGTAAAATTGATTATATTACGGGTATGCTGATACATAATGAGATTCCGGCTTTTGCTCCTGCAAGATTTAAAAGTCTGAATGCAGAAAATTATATTTGTTACAATATGAACGGACTTATTCCTATAAGTCAGAGTTTTGAACTGCATAAGTTAAATGCTAAAAGGGCTGAAGGCTTATTACATTCAATAATAAGACTATATAAGAGTATGGAAGAGTTTATGCTGCCCTTTGACCGACTGGTAATAGATGAATCTTATATATATGAAAATTATAATAAAAAAGATGAATTTTATTGGATTTATGGAAGTGAGATTACAGACGGTCGTTTTTCAGGTTTATTTGAAAGATTGCTTGATAGAGTTGATTATAAGGATGATAAGGCGGTAAAGATTATGTATTCGATGTATCAGGCAGCTAAAGACAGTGAAGATATATTAAATAAAGAAATTGGTGGCAGTAGTATACTAAAAATTAAGGAGAAGGCTGAGGAGATACTTTCTGCACCTTATCAAAGTCTTGATGTAAGAGCAAAAGAACTGATACAGCTTGAAAATGAAAAGTCTGCTTATGGAATGACTCCTGAGAAATTTGACACTATGGCAAGAAGGTATAGAGCGGAAGCGGAAAATAGGAAAATAGAAAGAAATATAGAAATAATTGAAGGAAAAAATCAGAAAAATAATAAAATAAAAAAGAGCAAAGCGGTATTAGACAAGAAAGTTGAAAAAAAGTTTGATATAAAATCTAAGTTTAAGAAAGTATGGGATTATCTAAATGCAGATATTGGCAGCAGGTCTGTAGATGAAGAAGAGATATTGGCGGCAGTGGAAGAAGAGCCTTCATATAATGTAAGAGAAGTTAGAAACAAAACCGTAGAAGATAGGAAAGTTATGGATGATTCTACAACACTTCTTACAGGGGCTATGGTTGGAAATGGAATATATTGTTTAAAATCTGAAGATATGAATGAAGACAATATTTTGCTTACAGAATTTCCATTTTTTATAGGAAAATCAGGAGAAAAGACTAACTATAGGATAGAAGACAGTACAGTGAGCAGGTTTCATGCCAGAATAGATAAAGAAGAAAATGAACTTTGGCTTACAGACTTAAATTCTACAAACGGAACATTTTTAAACGGTATAAGACTGCTTCCTTATGACAGAATAAAAGTCGGTAGGGGTGATTTTATTGTAATTTCCAGAAAAAGATATGAGGTTAAATATTTAGGTTAAGTAATGCCGAATTGTCCTACCTTGTTTTTTTTGTTATAAAGAATTATACTTATTACTATTAAGTATAGTTTGGAGATAGAAAATGAAAAAGATAGTTTTAACAGGTGGAGGAACAGCAGGGCATGTAACTCCGAATATTGCACTGATACCGGCTCTAAAAAAAGAAGGCTATGAGATTCACTATATAGGCTCTTATGAAGGTATGGAAAGAGCTATGATAGAAAGTTTGGGAATAAATTATGTGGGGATATCTTCAGGTAAATTAAGGCGTTATAGAAGTGTTAAAAATTTAACTGATCCATTCAGAGTACTTAAAGGCTTTAGCGAAGCTGTTAAAGCTCTAAAGCTTATAAAACCGGATATAGTATTTTCAAAAGGAGGTTTTGTAACCGTTCCTGTTGTATTTGCTGCAAAAAGGTGTAAAATACCGACAATAATACATGAATCAGATATGACACCGGGACTTGCAAATAAGCTATGTATACCTAAGGCTGATTATGTGTTGGCTAATTTTCCTGAAACACTTGAAAAACTTCCTAAGAAGAAAGGTATACTTTCCGGAACGCCTATCAGGAAGGAACTTTTTAAAGGAGACAGAAAAAATGGACTGAAATTTTGCGGTTTTACAGGAGAAAAACCTATACTTTTGGTGGTTGGAGGAAGTCTTGGAGCTTTAGCTGTAAATGAAGCTGTTAGAAAAATACTTCCTAAACTTACAAAAAAATTTGATGTTATACATCTTTGTGGTAAAGGAAAATTCGATGAAACCCTTAAAGACATAAAGGGGTATGTTCAGTTTGAATATGTAAATGAAGAAATGAAAGACATATTTAAAATTACTGATTTAGCACTTTCAAGAGCAGGAGCTAATGCTATTTGTGAGCTTTTGGCTTTAAGGATTCCTAATGTTCTTATTCCTCTTCCTGCCAAAGCCAGTCGTGGCGACCAAATACTAAATGCAAATTCATTTAAGAATCAGAGATTTTCAGAAGTACTTTATGAGGAAGATATAACAGAAGAAGGTTTGCTTGATATTATTTACAGAACTTATGAGAATAGTGAAGAGTATATAAATAATATGTCAAGCAGTTCACAGACAGATTCTATTGATATAATTATGGATTTAATAAGTAAACTTACTAAAAAATAAGCTTTATAAAACCTTAACTTTAATTTGAATTAAAAGATAGCTGTTACCGCAGAATGGAGTATGATTTTATATCATATCTTACAAACTGAGTAACAGCTGTTTGGTTTTAATAAAAACTAAATAAGTGAGTTTATTTTACTTGCGATTTCAGAAGCTTCTCCTTCTTTATAACTGCCTTGAATCCAAGTGATTTTACAACTATCATTACTATAGCGGGGAATTATATGAACATGGAAGTGAAATACCGTTTGTCCGGCAGCTTCTTCGTTATTCTGTAAGATGTTTACTCCGTCACATCCTAATAATTTTTTAAGGGCAATAGCAATTTTTTTTGCAAGCACAAAGGCTTTTTCTATATATTCATCTTCAAGTTCAAAAATATTAACAGCATGAGATTTTGGAAGTATGATTACATGACCTTTGTTTGCAGGTGAAACATCCATAATCGCTCTCAAATAATCATCTTCATAAACTGTATCGGTCGGTATATCACCATTTACAAGTTTACAAAATATGCAGTTTTCATCCTTCATAAGTTTTTTCCTTTCTATCAATTATAATGAATTTTATATTACATTATTGTGATTTATGAAATTGAAAAATAGTATCAAACATTCTAAGAGTCTTAAAATTACCTTTAGCAGCTATATCTCCGGACATAAAAGCTCTTTGAAAAGTTATTTTGCCGGCAATTATATCGTTAAGAACTTCACTGGTTGTCCTTGAGGCAACATCTGTTTCTTTTAATTCACCATAATAGCATTTTAATTCAGAAACATTTACTTCAATTATAATGCTGCGTGATAAATCTGATAATTCTATTGAATAGGTTGCCTTAAAATCCTCATAAGGCTTAAAATGATTTCTAAATTGTTTAATTAAATCATTATGGTCAGCACCTTCATTACCAAGCATCTCTCTAAATATTTGAGAAAGTTCTTCTATATCTTCTTTCTGTTTTTTGACATAATTGTCATTTGAAACATAAACAGAAAGTTGTTCACTCTCTTGAGGAGTAAGCGGAAGATTGCTGCCGATAGCGGTATTGCTTCGTATAGTAAATTCACTTGAAGGAAATACTATAAGGTTTTGATTGACAGCACGGTACAAATCTTCTGCAATCCTCTCAATTCGCCTTGCATAATGTCCGTTTAATTCAAATTCGGTATGATCCTCTACATAGGTGCTTATGCCCTGACAGGTACTGCCGCCTAAGATTTTCCAAGCTCTTACAAGGTTTAGGTAGGAATCGTCTTCTCCAAAGGCTGTTGAAGTAACTACAGGCATCATAAACAATCCTGCAATTTTGGATTTGTCCCCATAAAGCCAGCAGGCATCTAAAAATTGAAGCATATAGCCACCTATACCGAACCACTCAAGGCTTGAAGCAAGGATAATGCCGTCAGCTTCTTTAAGTGTTTTTGGAAGCATACTTATACTGTTTTTTTCTTCATATAAATTATACCTTTTGACTTGTACCCTAAGTTCGGTAAGAACTTCCGTAATTTTATCACATACATAAATGGTAGGATCTTCTATGAGTCCGCGTCCACCATAATAAATATTAATATTCATGCCAAATACCTTCCTGATTATGAGATTGTTCAGTTATAGCAAGTCCGATGAGAAAACCGGCTATAAGTCCTCCAAGATGTGCAATGTTATCTGTAGTTGTATTTGCAAATCCTGCATAAAGACTGAAAACAGCAAATAATATCATTTGTTTTTTAGAAATTGTTTTAAGTTTGTTCCTACATTTTATAACAGAAGCCACACTAGCTCCAATTAAAGCAAAAATAGCACCTGAAGCCCCAAGCGAAACAATTTCATTTCCCAATATCATATTATAAGACAAAGAAGCTATGCTTGCAAGGATTCCTCCAAGAAAATAAACTAAACCGAAACGAAATTTTCCTTCACTTTCTTCATATCGTTTGCCGATTATAAACAAAACAAACATATTATTTAACAGATGATTCAAATCAGCATGGAGAAACATGGATGTAAATATTCGGTAATATTCCCCATTTTCTTTAACAGTCATCCATGAATTATCAAAATATGATATTATATCTATGCCGTTTTGAAGCAAAAACATATTTAATACTATGTAAATAACTAAATTTAGCCCAATTAGTATAAATGTTATCAAAAAAATTCTCCTTAAAATTTAATTATATTTCTCAAATATACCAAAATAATCTTAGGCTTGCAAGCTAAACACAGATTATTCACAAGAGATTTGCTTAAAATTTCCAAAGATTTTTAATAAAAATATAAAGATACTTGTATTTCTTGGGCATTTGAGGTAGAATATACATGTTTGTTATTTGATTACTGAGATTATTTTAAAAGTGATAATCTAAACACTTTTTATTGGGCAGAAACAAGGGGAAACTTTGTTTCTGCCTACTTTTGACTAAATAAGGAGGTATAATGAAAAGTAGACTACACTTACTTGTGGTTCTGCTTTTTATTGGGACAGCCGGTGTGATTTTTTTGCTTTCAGGCAAAAGCAGCGAGCCTGCTTCAGATTTAGAAATAGTAGAAGATGTGGGAGAAAGTGAGACGGATTTTGAGACCAAGTCATCTGCATCATTTGCTAAAGTATCACAAAAAGAGAATAAAGCTAAGTTTGAAAATGTAAATGATGAAAAAAAACCTGATGAACCTCGGAAGATTTTTGTTCATGTATGTGGTGCGGTAAGAAAAGAAGGAGTATATCAGGTTGAGGGTAATGCAAGGGTAGTTGATGCAATTAAGGCAGCAGGCGGACTTACAGGAAAAGCCGCAAGTTATGGAATAAATCAGGCAGAAGTGCTAAAGGATGGTATGCAGATATATGTTCCTACTAAAAAAGAAGTTTCAAAAGCGGGAACACCCGGTTTGACATTAAAAAATTCTGTTTTGACAGGAGAAAATTCTAACAATACCGTTAATATTAATACTGCAACAAAAGAAGAACTTATGAAATTAAACGGTGTGGGTGAAGCAAGAGCGGAGCTTATTATCACTTACAGGGAAACCAACGGAGGATTTAAGGATATTACCGATTTGATGAAAATTAAGGGAATTAAACAGAAGTTTTTTGATAAGATAAAGGATAATATCTGTATTTAAGATATATTTGTTCATATAGAAAGGATGGCAGGTTATGGCAAGGAAAGTTCTTGTTGTGGATGATGAGAAACTTATTGTTAAGGGAATAAGGTTTGGACTTGAACAAGATGGTATGCGGGTGGATGCCGCTTATGATGGAGAGGAAGCACTTGAAATGGTTAAGAATGGCAGTTATGACATTATCTTACTTGACCTTATGCTACCTAAGATGAATGGATTTGAAGTATGCCAGCAGATAAGGGAATTTTCGGATGTTCCTATAATTATGCTTACTGCAAAAGGTGATGACATAGATAAAATAATGGGTTTGGAATATGGTGCGGATGATTATATGACAAAACCTTTTAATATTTTAGAAGTAAAAGCTAGAATAAAAGCTATTCTTAGGAGAAATGAAAAAAATAAGGTTGTAAAAGAATCTTCAGGAAAGACACTTTATGGGGATATGGGGATAGATTTTGAAGGACGCAGAGTATATATAAAGGATATAGAAATCAATCTGACAGCTAAAGAATTTGACCTTTTGGAACTTCTTGTAAAAGATGAGAATAAAGTGTACTCAAGAGAAAAATTACTTAATATAATTTGGGGTTCTGATTATCCGGGAGATGTAAGAACAGTAGATGTGCATATAAGAAGACTTAGGGAAAAAATAGAAGAAACACCGGGAGAACCTAGATACATCCATACAAAATGGGGGGTGGGTTATTATTTTAAAAATTAAACCGCTCATTCAATTTATAAGAAGCCTTAAATTTCAGGGATTTATGGTTGTATTTTTTGTTACATTGTCCTCTCTGGTGACTTATTCCGTTATTTTAATGATTTCTTATGATAAAAATGCTTATGAGACCAGAGTGGCAACAATTAGAGAGTATGGCACAACTATAGCTAATAATCTAAGTGCAGTTGGAGCAGTAACTAAGGACACCATTACTGATTTTGAATCTGAAATCAAATATTTTTCTAATATGTATGATGGCAGGACTCTTGTTATAGATAAGAATTTAAGAGTGATTTTTGATACTTTCGGGTTGGAAAAAGACAAAACTCTTATTTCAGAAGATGCAGTAGCAAGTCTTGAGGGAAATGAGAGTATTTATAGGAATAAAATTAAAAATTATGTAGAACTTATACTTCCAATAAATAATCCGAATGACAAGACGGTAATTGGAATGCTGGTTTTTAGTTTTTCCCTTAAAGCACAATCGTCTATTGGAGAAAAACTTTCATATACGGCAAGTACAATACTTGTAATCATAGTTACAATAGTGCTTATAATTGCTTTTGCTTATGCGTCGGGTATTTCAAAAGCACTTTATAAGCTTTCTTCTGAAATTGATAAAATTACTGACGGCAATATTGAGGAAATAGATTCCGTATATAGTTATACCGAGTTAGAAAATGTGTCTGTTTCATTTAATAAAATGTTAAATAAAGCAAAAAAACTGGAGGGAAGCAGACAAGAGTTCGTGTCCAATGTGTCGCATGAACTAAAAACTCCAATGACTTCAATGAAAGTACTTGCAGACACCTTATTAAGCGAGCCTGATGCAAGTGTTGAGATGTATAGAGAATTTATGTTTGACATTAATAATGAAATAGAGCGTGAAAATAAGATAATAAATGATCTGCTTTCCTTAGTTAAATTTGACAGAAAAACCGGAACTATAAATGTTAAACAGACAGATCTTAATGAACTTCTTGAACAGATACTTAAAAGGCTTCGCCCTATTGCTATGAAAAATCATGTAGAACTGATATTTGAGAGCTTTAGGGCAGTAAGTGCCGAAGTAGATGAAGTGAAATTGTCACTGGCACTTTCAAATCTTATAGAAAATGCGATTAAATACAATAAAGAAGACGGTTGGGTAAGAGTTTCGTTAAATGCAGATCATAAGTTCTTTTTTGTTAAAGTAGTTGATTCTGGAATCGGAATAGCAGAAGAGTTTCAGGATCAGATATTTGAAAGATTTTATAGGGTAGACAAAGCACGAAGCAGGGGAACAGGGGGAACTGGTCTAGGACTTTCTATTACTAGAAATGTAATTATGATGCACCATGGAGAAATACGGCTTTATAGTAAAGAGGGTGACGGAACTACCTTCACTGTCAGAATACCTCTTAGCTATATTCCGCCTAAAAAATATACTGCAAAAAAGAAAGGCGGTGGATTGAAACTTGCCAAATTATAAACTTGCAAAGTTTTTTTTCTGTCTGTTTTTTTTACTCTTAACTCTTACAGGCTGTAGTGATAATAAACAGGAAAAAATTGAAAAGATTGAGAATTGTTATAAGATTTATTATGTAAATAATTCGGAAGATAAATTAGTTTCTGAGGATTATTTTGCCAAAGAAGAGGATATAGATAAATTAGTTAATGAATTAATAGGTAAGCTTACAAATGTGCCTGATGGAATAACACTAAAAAAAACTATACCGGATGAAGTAAAGGTTAAAGATATAAAACGAAATGGCGATATTTTGAATATTGATTTTTCGGAAACTTATAAACAGCTTACCAGGATTTCAGAAATTTTAAGAAGAGCCTGTGTAGTGAAGACACTTTGTCAGATAGAAGGCATAAGTAAGGTGGAGTATACGATTGAAAATCAGCCCCTTATGTATTCTGAGATAAACCCCGTAGGTGCTATGTCAGGGGATGATTTCATAGATAATACAGGTGGAGAAACTACTTATTATCAGACTGTGCAGATAAGCCTTTATTATACGGATTTAAAAGGGAAAAAATTATTCCAAACTAGGCATAATGTAGAATTTGACGGTACTATTTCTCTTGAGGAACTTGTTATCAGACAGCTGCTTGCTGGACCTCTTGAAAACGATAAATTGGCTCCGGTACTGCCTGTCGGTACGAAAATAAATAAAGTAAGCTTTAAGGATGGAATCTGCTATGTAGATTTTTCTAAGGAGTTTCTTGAAGGCAGAGACGGGGTTTCGGATGATGTAATAGTTTATTCTGTAGTGAATTCACTTTCGGATATTGGCAGTGTGAATAAAGTGCAGTTTTGGATAGACGGAAAACCTGTAAGTTCTTATAGGGAAACTGTTCCGATAGATTTACCTATGGAAAGGAAGTTTGATATTATTGCTGAAGATTAAAAGACCGCTTGTAGCGGTAGCCGCGGTGTTTATACTGTTGATTATGATTTATGACAGTATAAAGCCACCGGAGGATTCAATATATGCAGGTAAAATTTTAAGCCTGACAGGAAAAATTACAGGGATAAAAAAATATGATGTTCCCTTTGGCGAAAGCAGTTTTAAATTATATGTAGAGAATGGGCCAAAAGAGCTTCCTGCTTTCTTTATTAAAATAAAGGAAAGCAGGTTGCTTAATGCCTGTAAAGTGGAAAGAAAAGATAATGAAAAATATCTTGAGATACTGGAAAATAAATTATATGGCAGAAAAATAAAATGTAAGGGAAAATTTGAAAGTTTTGAAGAAACAGTAAATCCCGGGCAGTTTGATGCAAAAGCACATTATATAAATGAAGGATTTTTAGGAAATTTAAAAGCTGAGGAATTTATTTTACAGGACAGTGTTTCAGATATTTCTATAGATATATATATTCATAGATTAAATCTTGCTATTTCTAAAAAATATCAGAAAATTTTAGGAACTAAGAATGCAGGCAGTCTTTCTGCAATGATTCTTGGAGATAAAAACAATTTGGATGAAGAAATTAAAGAGCTTTATCAGGAAAATGCAATAAGTCATTTGCTTGCAATATCAGGATTACATATTTCTTTAGTTGGCGGTGCCATATATTTCTTTTTGAAAAAATTAAAAATAAGTTTTAAATTCCCATTTATTTCAGCAAGTATTATTCTTTTGTTTTATGGAATATTTACAGGTTTTTCAATCTCTACAGCAAGAGCTGTAATAATGATGTGTATATTTTTCTTTTCATTCATAATAGGAAAAAGTTATGATTTGCCAAGCAGTTTGGCATTTGCCGCTATAGTAATTATGGCAATTAATCACAGGGTTATTTATCAAAGCGGTTTTCAACTCTCATTTCTTGCAGTAATAGGAATTTTTTATATAATGCCGGAACTTATGTATATTTTTAATATACAAAATTTGAATAAAAAAGGAATAAAAAAAGCAGCCTACATAATTTTAACCTCGGTAATATGTTCAGTCAGTATAAATATAGCAACCTTACCGGTTATTTTAATAAATTTTTATGAATTCTCAATTACAGGAATCTTGTTAAATATAGTTGTAATACCGCTGATGTCAGTTTTAGTCATTACAGGCTTAGTTGGAGGGTTTGTTGCACTTGTGACAGAAATGGCGGGAGGATTTATCTTAGGAGTATCTTATTATATATTAAATTTCTATACCATGCTTTGTATGCTTGGGAATAAACTTGTTTATTTTAGAATTATTTTTGGGAAACCGGAAAAATGGCAGATTGTCATTTATTATGCGTTTGTTTATGCTATAATTATTTTTTTATCACATAAAAGAAGGCTGGAAAAAATTGAATTGCTAAAGAATGATGTTTCTGATAAACAAGGTATACTCAAGCGTCTTTTTCTAACTTTTATGACAATTGGTTTTAGCTTTATGATACTTATATATAGAAATGATGAATTTTCTCTAAATATGTTAGATATAGGGCAGGGTGATTGCTTTGTTGTAAATGCCGGAAATAAGAATGTTTATATATATGATTGTGGAAGCACTACAGTGGATAAGGTGGGAAAATGGCGTCTAATTCCATTTTTGAAATCAAAAGGTTGGGGCAGGATAAATACGATTTTTGTATCACACATGGATAAAGACCATGTAAACGGGGTGAATGATTTGCTTAAATCTCCCGAAATTACTATAGATAAGATAGTAATTTCAGTGAGTTACAAGTCGGATGAGTTAAATTGTGGTGAATTGAAAGAATTAAAAACTTTAGCAGGGCAGCGTAAAATTAACCTTTTATATATGAAGAAAGATGATGAGATAAAAGGTGATGATATTAGCTTTAAGTGTATTTATCCGACAGGAAATGAAACTATTAAAGACCAAAATGAAGCTTCAATAGTTATGCGAATGGAATATAAGGGGCTTTCAGTGTTATTTACAGGAGATATAGCAAGTGCAACGGAGGCGGAAGTAATGAAGCTTGCAGATAAGAAGGTGCTTGACTGTGACATTTTAAAAGTATGTCATCATGGCAGCAAAAATTCATCTTCAGTTGATTTTCTTAAAGAGGTGGATGCTAAATTATATCTTATAAGTTGCGGTTTTATGAACAGATACGGACATCCTCATAAGGCGACTCTTGAAAGAATGGAAGAAAAAGGAGGCAGAGTACTTAGAACAGATTATATGGGAGCGGTGGAAATAAAACTAAAGGAAGAGAAAATGATTATTAGATATAGTTCAAAGAACCTCACAGATAAAAACATTATACCTGTCAAAGAATGTGATTGTGGAGATTGTAACGGGGCAAAGGTAAATACACATTTAAACAAGACTAAATAAGAAAGATACTTATATTATGAATAGCCGGGGTAATAAGCAAAAATAAGAATGATTGTTCGATTTTAATTAATAAAACCTTGAAAAACAATTATTTTTTTAGTATAATTGGGGTTATAAAAGAACAGACAGATAAAAAAACCTGGAATGTTCGATAATTTCTGATATTTTGAACCTACATGACTTAAAAAGGGATTCCTATATCCATATCTTGATGCCAAGCCTCATTTTCAGTGGAAGGCAGATAATATGTGCGGTTGCCCACCTAGTAAACGCTAGGAGTCAAGAATCAGAAACCGGCATTTTGGGTTTTTTGCTGATTATTTAATAAAAAATAAAAAAAATACTTGAAAATGGTTTCAAAAAGAGTTATTATTGCGATAAAGATTTAATAAGTGTTACTAAGGAGGTTTTATGAGAAAGCTTTATAAATATATGTTTGCCATAATCTTATTATTTATAGTTTGTTTTGCAAGACCCGATAAAGCATTTGCAGACAGTGCCGTTATTGAAAACTTAAATGACGGTACTGCTAAACTCCAATATAATAATGATTATGATGTAAAGATTAAGTTGCTTGTACAGCTTACAGGAGGAACGCAGTATAAGTATGACATACCTAAAGGGAGTGTGGATATTAATATTCCTCTTACACAGGGGAATGGTGAATATAAGTTTATATTGTGCAGGAATATATCCGGTACAAAGTATGCAGTTATACAGACAGTTAGTATAACTCAGAAACTTGCAAATGATAATGATGCTTATCTGTCTTCAAATTATATAATTAATTGGGACAAAACTAATGCAGCAATAAAAAAGGCTCAGTCTCTTGTAGCGGGAAAAAGCAATGAAAATGATAAAATTAAATACATTTATGAGTTTGTAGTAAAGAATTATAGTTATGATTTTACAAAGGCTAAAAATATAGATGACATATCCAAGGCAGCAGCATATATTCCTAATATTGCAAAGGTATATAGTGAAAAGAAGGGAATATGTTACGATTATTCGATTCTTATGGCTTCAATGCTTAGAAGTGTAGGTGTACCTACCAAGGTTGTTACAGGCTATACTCCTAATGCTAAAGTGTATCATGCTTGGAATAATGTATATGCAAATTCTAAGTGGAATGTAATGGATACAACTTATGATGCACAAATGTATAAGGCAAAGACAAACTATTCAATGTATAAGAAGTTTAGTGATTATAAAGATGTAGTATATACATATTAATATTTAATATGTTAAGGTTTTAATTATCCCCTTTATTAGACAGGATTAAGTATAGTAAAAGGGGATTTTTAGTTAATGTCTGATAAATACTATAAAGCAAGTTATTTTAAGAATATATTAAATAATTATAAAGTTTTTTTTATTATTACAGCTTATAATTTATATTTTAATTATTGACTAAAATGTTATAAGTAAGATAATATGCTGAGTTTGCCTATATGAAAGCTTGCTTTCAATATAGGCAATGAAAGCAGATTATTAAATTAGAATTGCTTGCATAAAAATAAATTTGTAACTAATTAAAAATTTAATTTATTTCAGGAGGAATTAATGAAAAGTAAGAAATTTAAGGTATGTAGCTTGGTTTTGATGACAGCGGTTTGCAGTACACTTTCAGGAGTGCCGCATAAGGCAGAAGCGGCTACAATAAAAAATGGTGTAATATATATAACCAAAAATGATGTAAAAAACGGAAAAGTGACAATCAAAGATAAAACTGCAAAATCCATTATAGTAAAGAGCAGTGTAAAAAAAGCTACAATACAACTTAACAATGTAAAGCTTTCAGGCGGGATTGATTTTGAAAAAGGAAGTTTTGTATTAAAGACAAAGAAAACAGATGTAAAGAGTTTTAAGGTAAGCGGCAAAAATACAAGTATAAAGCTTGATAAAGCTTCAGATTTAAATAATAAGAATATTACACTTACAGTTGCTAAAAATGTTACAGGTAGTTTAGATTTAGCTTCGTTTGCGAAAAATATTAATGTAAACTTGGGAAAGAATACAGATTTTAAGTTGACAGTCGGTAAAAGAGATAGTGTTAAAGTTACAATAAAGAGAGCTTATGAATCATCAGTACTTGAATTGACAGGTAAGGGTGAAGGTTCAAGGATTTCAAAAATAACACTTGAAAGTCCGGTCGCACTTGTTGTAAATGTTAAAACAGATTTGCTTGAAACAAAGAAATCAGTTGAAAAAGGCTCTATTACTCTTCTTAGTCAGGTAAATAAAGTTAAAAATGCAGGAAATATAGAGATAAAAGATACTTTTCCTTTAGAGGATTCTGCTAAACCCGAAGACAAAGAAGACAAAAAAGAAGAAACAGGGAAAGACAGTAAAGCTGAAGAAAATAAGAAAAATGAAAATACTTCCAATACCGGTTCCGGTGGTACTACTTCGGGAGGAGGCGGAAATGGAAATTCAGGTGGAGGAAGTCTTGGTGGAGGCGGCAGCTTAGGCGGCGGAGGAAGTCTTGGCGGCGGAAGCGGTAACGGCAATTCCGGTGCCGGAAATAAGTCAACTCCGAAGCTTACAGCTACAAGCATAGAATTTGAAACTAAGAATATAGATATATCTAAAGATAGTGAAATAATAACAGTAAAGGTTAAATATTTACCGGAAGGCAGTACCGGAAAAATAAAGTGGAATATAACGGGAAATGTTGATAATAACAACAATAAACCGCATATAGCCGGCATAGTATCTCCAACAGGTCAGGATACAATAAGAACTGTCATATCTGATAAGGATAATAACACAATAAAAATAAAAGCACTTAATAATGGAAAGTATAAGATAAGTGCTGAACTTGACGGTAATATTTCTACATATATCAGTAAAGAAGGAAATGTAGAAGGACAGATAGTGAAGCTTGCCACAGGAACTCCGACAAATTATATAGCCGGAAACGGGAAAATAACAGGAGTTGAGACAAATAACCATTATATTTTAATATCAGGTAATAAATATTATGGAGTGGCGGCAAATGGAATGGCAAGTGCAGGATTTAACACTCGTGAAGAGGCTATAAAGCAGATTGGAGCACTTTCGGGTAATGAAATAACAGGGCTTGATAATTCTAAAACATATGTTGTTGAAAAGATTGATATTGCAAAGGAAACTGAAAAAGCACTGATAAAAGAGTATGAAGCTTATATGAATGATTCCGATTATAATCCGGATAATATTACTTTTGCAAAACATAAGAAATATTTAGAATTGTCAGAAAAAGGAAATAAACTTGTTGAAAAACTTGGAAAGAAAATAAGTAATCCAAGCGGAAATATAGCCGAGTGGCAGGAAAGATTTAATAAAGCCAAGGGAAGGGCAGACGCAGTAACAAGGAAAGTCAACGATAATAATGCTTTGATTGAAGATGTCAGAGAGAAAATTAATAAAGAGTTTGAGAAGATTAAAGAAATAAGCAATAGTGCCGCTTCACAAAAACTTGACGGTGAAAATATAAAGTCTGTAATTGAAACTATTGATAACGAGAATAAAAAAGTTGACGGTATACCGCTTGGTGAATTTTTAGTAGGTGTGGATATTGATATATATAATGAAGTTAAGAAAGAGATTGACATATATAATTTACTAAACTGCGGTACAGATGTTCTTAAATTTAACCAAGGTACC
>CAUTOC010000029.1:0-26390 GCA_963539695.1 uncultured Catonella sp.
GGCTCTCTTATATTCGTCAAAACTTTCACAATAAGTAAAAGCCTTAGAAACTGTTTCAGCTGCAAGATTTAAAAGTCCGTCTCCTGCAAGTATGGCAACAGCCTCTCCATAAACTTTATGATTAGTAGGTCTGCCCCTTCTTAAATCATCATTATCCATAGCAGGAAGATCATCATGAATTAATGAATAGGTATGTATCATCTCAAGTGCTGCCGCAAAACAAGATACCAACTTATCATTTTTGCCGCCAAACAGCCTGTAAGTTTCAATCATTAAAAGAGGACGCATTCTCTTTCCTTCCGCAAGAAGACTGTAATTCATAGCCTCCTCTATAACTTTTGTTTCTGTAAAAAGTTTGGGCGAATACTCTCTAATAATATTCTCCATTTCATTTATCTTAAAGTTAAGTTTTTTATCAAACCCGCTTTTCATCTACTTTCCCTGTTCTTCAAGAATTTCTATTTCTTTTTCAACATCTGTAAGCTGTTTCTTACAGGTTTCTACAAGCTCAATTCCTTCTTTATAAAGCTTAAATGACTCTTCAAGCTTAATTTGCTGACTGTTCATCAGATTATTTATCTCACTAAGTCTTAACATATTTTCTTCTATTGTTTTAGTTTTTTTCTCAGCCATTTTTCTTATTAATCTCCTCTACCCTAGCTTTCACAGAACCGTCCGAAAGTACCAGCTTCAGATTTTCTCCGGCTTTTACCATATTAATACTGCGTACATTTTCTCCGGCTTCATTCTCTACATAGGAATATCCTCCAAGCAGTCTTTTCATCGGGGAATTTCCTTCTATCCCTGCCGCAAGTGAAATAAACCTTTTATTAGCTGTTTCATAAGAAAGTCTTATTAAACGATTTAATGTTTGTCTGTCATTTAATATCTGTCTGTCATAATTGTCAAGTTTAGTCTTTATATTATGGTTAAAATTTACTAAAAACCTATCTAAGCCGCTTTCAATGTCTTTAAGTTTCATCTGCGGGCTTTGCTTTTTTATTGATAACTCCATATTGGCAAGCCATGTTTTCATTCTGTCAATTTTAAGCTGAAGTCCTCCTGTAAGTCTGTCTTTATAAGCATTTAACTCCTTTATGGTATTTTCCAACTTAGGAACTGCACTCATAGCCGCAGCCGTCGGGGTCGCTACGCTTAAATCCGATACTTCATCTACCAAAGTCCTGTCAGTTTGGTGACCTACCGCAGATATTACAGGTATAGTACAGGCATAGACTTTCCTTGCCAAATTTTCATCATTAAAACACCATAAATCTTCTATAGAGCCGCCGCCTCTGCCTATAATTATAGTATCCACGCCTTCTTCTTCAAAACGCTCTATACCCTTAATCAACGCCGCTGCCGCATCTTTCCCCTGAACTGTTGCAGGATATAACATTAACTGCACATAAGCATTTGCCTCTCTTGCAGTTCTTTTTATATCTTCTATTACCGCCCCTGTCCTGGAAGTTATTATACCTATTTTTTTAGGATATTTAGGAATAGGTTTCTTATGTTCTTCATCAAAAAGCCCTTCTGCTTTTAGTTTCTGCTTTAGTTTCTCAAGTTCTTCAAAGAGCCTTCCCATACCTTCTTTTTCTATTTTATCTGCATACAGCTTATAGTCTCCCCATTTTTCATAAACTCCTATATTTCCCGTCACAACTATATGCTGTCCTGTTTCCAACTTAAAATCTGCTCCCGCACTTCTCTTAGATGCCCACATAGCACAACCCATTATTGCTCCGGCATCTTTAATTGTAAAATACAGATGTCCTTTTTTATCCTCTTTACAGTCAGATACTTCCCCGCTTACTCTTACATTTCTCAGTGCAAAATCGCCTTCCAGCCTGCTCTTTATATATCTTGTAACTTCTAATACTGAAAATATTTTCTTCTCAGCCATGTTATTTTTTCTTCCTTTATTTTCTGCCTCTTACATAAATTTAGCAAGCACTCCGTTTACAAAGGCGGGAGATTCATCTCCTCCATAAATTTTGGCAAGTTCTACCGCCTCATTTATTGCTACCTTATCGGGTACTTCGGTGTCAAATTTTATTTCATATACAGCTACTCTTAACAGCATAAGGTCTGTCCTTGAAATCCTGTTTATCCTCCATTTTTTACTTGCGTTATCTATCAGGCTGTCTATTTCTTCTTTCTTATCCTCTATTGCCAATACTCTTTGCCTCAAAACTTCCCTGTCATCTTCTTTAATCTCAGCATAGTCGACATAAAACTTAAACTGTTCTATCCACTCATCCTTTGGATAAAATTCAAAAATAAATATAAGTTTGGCAGTATGTTCCCTAAATTCTCTTCTTGTCATATAAAACCTTTCATTCTTGTGTGAAATATATCTTCTATCTTACTTATGTGAAACACATCTTGTATCACATTTTATATTTTATGTTATTACAAAACATAGTGTAACTAAATTGAAGCTTTAAAATATCAACAAAATCCCCTTCAAGAAACTACGCTTAAAGGAGATTTTCTACAGCTGTCTAATTACAAATATTTTCTTAAACAGCATCAGGTGCAACTACAACTTTAATATTAACCTCTTTACAGGTAAGTCCTATCATATTTTGAAGAGCTGTAATTACCTTCTCCTGAATCTGCCCGGTAACTTTAGGTATGCTATAGCCATATTTGATTTCAACTGACATATCTACATATACAAAAGCTCCCGCCACCTGCACTTTCACTTTTTTATAAGCATTTTTTGAATTAAAATTTTCAGAAGGCTTTCCTGCAACAGCTTTTACTCCTTCCGTTTCAAGTGCCGCCAACCCTGCTATTGCTGATACAACTTCATCGGATATATAAATCTCACCAATATTTTTCTTAGCTTCGTTTGTATTCATACCAACCTCCTTAACTGCTCTTTTAACACAGTTTATATTTAACCTGCTATCAATTATAACCATATATGAATATTTTTGCAATCACTAGATAAAAAACTCCTAAAACTCAGATTGGGATATTGTGCAGATAAGCTGCTGATCCGCATTACCTGTATTCCTTACTACAAATTGAAGGTCCGAACCTACTATCTTAATGGATTCAACTTCTGCTAATACTACATCCTGTTCTTCCTCATCCTCTGTATATACATCTTCTTCCGTATAATCATCTTCTTCATCACTGCTTTCTTCACTTGTCTTATCATCAGCACTTTCTTCTTCATCAGCATCCGGCGGAAATACACTCCATACATCATCAGCATTTAACTTTACCGTGCCTTTGTGCTTTATTTTTTTACCTTTAATCTCATACTTATATATAGCAATTCCGGTTTTTTTATAATATCTCTCATCACCCGAAGAAATATAAAGCGTATATTTACCATTACTTTTATTGGTTACTGCAAGTCCCTGAAAAGATTTCGGCACAAGCTTAACCGCTTTTGTAGAAAAAACTAATGCTTTTTTTATCTTCTTATTTTCTTTTACATTTACCTCATTATTTTGTGCCTTATCAAACTCTTTATTTACCACGGAAAATTTATAGCCTGAGTATTCCGATTTTCCTTTTTCATTAATTTTCCAAATGACAAGAGTTTGTTTATCAGGTGTAAGTGCCGCATCTACCCTCATTGTAGTACCAAAGCGTTTTGTTTTTTTATTAGAATAATTAAGATAAGTAAGGCGTTTTATTTCACTGTTATTTACAAATGCACCTGCTTTATACTCAATTCTTCCTATTTGTGTAGACCACCAAAGAGTGCTTTTTGAAGTTCCTTTACTTCCGCATGAAATCATAAGGTATTTTTTGCCATTGTAATTATACACATCTATAGTCTGACCATGTCCTACATTTTTAAGCAACATGTGGTCAACAGGCTTATAAGCATCGTACTCTGCCGAATACTGACATCTGCTTATTAAAACAAGATTTTCAACCCTCCCTGTTTTATAATCATCAAATTCATCAAATTCATTTTCACTGTAAGCTTGTTGTATATATATATCATCGCCGTCTACCACATAGCTTTGAATTGCCTGAGTATAATATAATAAAAACCTATGACCTCCCTCGACTACCACCTCATTATAACTTGCCGCATATACATTTTTTCCTATACCTATACAGGTAAAAACTAAAAATAAAATTATACATATATACCTAACTGCCTTATTCATTCTTTCCTAACTCCTTATCCTGCGGTAAAAATGTATCCCACAGTTTATTCTTTGCATCAAATATAAGGTTATATTGGACATTTTCATAACCTTTTTTAAGCTTTTCCGCCATTTTTTCATCTATCTTTTTGGCTTTATGTTTTGTATTTTGTCCAAATTCCGAGGCTGTCGGTTTTGTCAGATGAGTTGAAAACATCCTTTTTCCGTTACCGTCCCAATAGCCGAGTGCCGACATAGCCGGTATATACTGATGTATATTAAGTAAGTATTTATCATAATCAGTAAGCTTTACTCCTGAATATTTGAGTAACATTGAAGCAAGATAGTTTACTGAAATTGTATTGTATTCACCTGTAAGCCCTCCTTCATGCATACCGTCATATTCAGGAATATCATAATTTGCCCAAATAAAATATGGCACTACAAATTTGGAAAGGCGTTTGTCATTATCATTCTTATAAAGGCTATGTTCAGTTAACTGTTTAGTCGCATCATCCGAAAACGAAGGCTGATGGTCTCCATAAAATAAAATAATTACAGGTTCATCTACTTTTTTAAAATAATCAATAAAGTCAATCAAGGCTGTATCACTGGTTTTCATAAGGGATACAAAATTATTAAGAGCCTGAACCGCCTTAAAATTAGTTATCTTAACAGGTTCGTCAAAACGCACCTTATTATTTGAAAAACCTCCATGATTTTGCATAGTTACATTAAAGAAAAATTGCGGCTGATCTTTGTTAACTTTTTTATTTTTTTCATACATCTCTATTAAATCTTTATAATCATTTCTATCCGTTATAAGACCTCGAAGCAGTTCCTTCCCGTTAAATTCTTCATAAAACACCGCTTCATCAAAACCTATATACTCATATACGCTTCGCCTGTTATATCCTGACGAATAGTAAGGATGAAAGGCGGTTGTTTTATAAGGTTTAGGCTGATGTTTTAACACCTCAACCAAAGACGGTACATTCTGCTTTAGATACTGAGTATAAGGCACTGAGCCGGTCGGCATATAAGCCATAGAACTTCTTGTAAGAAATTCAAACTCGGTATTTGCAGTAGGTCCGCCGGTAACACTCATATTTACATAGCCCTTTATCGTATTTTCTTTAAGGCTATTTATAAACGGCATAACAGGCTTATCCGTTTTAATATCCGCAAGTACGGAAAGGTCTGCAAAGGTTTCATTTTGTATTACTATAATAGTAGGAAATCTTTCACCGTCTTTATGGGTTTTCATTATATTGTCAGGTGAATTAAGCACTTCCTCTACTGCATCTTTTGCTACCTTATCGCTATAGCCTTCCACTTTTACACCGCTTGTGGCATGCATATTGCTGAAAAAATATGCAAGATAACCCTCATCCGTTACATTCTGATTGTAGTTCCATGAAAGTCCGAATATATAATTGTATAAAAGTCCATCTTGAAAAGCTGCTATAGAACCTGCCGATATAATTCCAACAGCTATCAGTGTAGTAATAATTCTTCTTACAGGTTTTATTTTTCTTCTTTTAAATCTCGGTATAAATATCAGTATTATAAAAAATGCCACAAAAATTCCTATTGCTACAAAAAACGGCATGTCCGGATGAAATTTATACCTGCCGGCAACTTCCATAGCTGTACCTACTACAGTCAAATCACCAAACATAATGTAATTGCCCCGAAACTGCAAAACAACATAATTTGCCAGCCCCAGTATATATGCAAGGATAATACATAAAAATGCAGGTATTTTAATTCCCCTGAAAATTACATAAAGAAAGGCATAAAGAATAACCCAGTACATTATGTTAAAAAACATCATTTTTACAACTACATTAGGCGGTGTGCCCATTTGCATTTCAACCAAATAAAAACTCATAAGCCCTGTAAGTACAGCCATAAAACACTTTATAAACCAAGGATTTTTATAAGCTCCTCCTGATTTTAACCAAATAATCAGTTTTTCCCAAATTGCACCTAAGGTCACCAAAAGAAGGACAGCTACAAATTTTAAAAAAGCTATCCCGTCATTATTTAAGATAAATTTATTTACTAAAGCATATATTTCTTTTCCGCTATATCTTAAAATTCCGCCTGCTCCGGCTAAGGAAAATATTATAATAATCTGTGTAAGTACAGAATTTTCCCCACGCTTAATAATTTTTTTACCCTTTGGCATACCTGCGAAACGAAACATACCGTATATACATAAAAACATAGGAATCAGTATAAGTATTATTCCCCATACTGTATTGTCAAAGTCATCAGTGTAAAATAATTCTTCTATATCCTTACCATGCTTATCATACACTGTTTTAACCGCATTAAAGCAAAAAATGCCCGTTACAAATAGAGAAAGCATAAGGGCAAGCATTACCTGCCCTATATGCCTTTTAATATATCCTAACAAGGTTTCATCAGGATTATGTTTTTTATAAACTTTATAAATTCTTCTTACAATTTTCATTTACCTGCATAACTCCACTATCGCATCTGCAAATATTTTAGCACTCTTAACTATCATATCTACTGCCATAAATTCATCCGCTCCATGTATATGATTATCTATTTCAGGCACTTCACAACCAAAAGCAACGCCGTTTTCAACATGGTGCACATAAGTTCCTCCACCTATAGCTATAGGTTTAGCTCCTGTAACTCCAAATCCCTTTTCATAACATTTTAAGAGTGTCTTAACAAGTTCAGACTCTCCATCTACTATATGCGGTTCAAACATAGGTTTTTCAGGGATAGTAAAGCCCTGTTCACGGATTTTAGTTTCCATTACTTTACCTGTATTTTCATCATTTGCAACAATACTTGCACGACAGTCATAAGCACCCTTAAAATGTGTTTCAGTAATTTCAAGTATATCAAAACTTACTGTAGTTTCTCCCGAAACCTCGTCTTTAAGGTCAACTCCCATAGTTCTACCATTGTAGTCGCCATAAGGAAAGATATTATTTAAAGCCTTTACATAATTATTCACAGGTGCATCTGCAAGCGGGAACTTTGATAAAAGTGTAACAATTCCCTGAACGGCGTTTTTCCCCATATGAGGAAGGGAAGCATGTGCATTTACACCTATAGCCGTTATATTAAGAAGATCACCCTCCTCTTTAAAAATAAATTTAAGCCCTGTTTCTTCTTCAAATTTCTTCGTTATTTCTTTAATATCAGCCTCTTTAAGTCCCTTAACTACAGCATTTGCCTTGCCCGGAACTACATTTATTTTAAGACCGCCGTTTACTGAAACTACACTAGGTGTCTTTTCAGTCTTTTCATACTCGGCTGTAAACTCGTTACTGATACCGCCCTTTTCAATGTTTATAAGAGGCCATGAAGCATCGGGAGTAATAGTCATAGGTGCAGCCTTTTCCTTAGAGTAATAATACTCTACATCACTGCTGCCGCATTCCTCGTCTGAACCTAAGATAAGGCGTACATTATGTTTGAGAGGGATATTTAACTCCTTTACCGCCCTTATTGCATAAAGTGCCGCTATTGCAGGTCCCTTATCATCACAACTTCCTCTTCCATATAAACAGCCGTCCTTAATTATAGGGTTATAAGGCTCTGTGACTGTCCAGTCATCTCCGGCAGGAACTACATCAAGATGGGCTAAGATATCCAAGCGGGTAGGCAAGTCATAGGAATCTGCTGTAATTACTCTGTTATCATAGTTTTTAATCTTAAAACCATAGCCTGTGAGGAGCTTAGTAGCTGCTTCCAATGCTTTATAAGGACCCTCACCGTAAGGCATACCCGGCTTTTCCTCACCCTTTTCACTATTAATTTTTATAAGATCCATAAGGTCATTTAGCATTTCTTCTTTATGACTCTCAATATAATCACTTATTTCTTTTTCGTAAGCCATATTTAACACCTCCGTAATTTATTAAGTCTTTCTCAAAAGTTAATCATACCCTTTTTAATAATCATTTTCAAGTAGCCAAAACAGGCTAAGCGTTAAATACTCCCATTATAGTAGGGATTAACTGTTTTTTTCTTGATACTACTCCCTTTAGTGTAGCCGCATCTTTATAAACTTTCACACCGAAGGCTTTTTCCACTATTCTTTCGCTTCCCTCTCCAAAGCAGAGCAGCTTTGTTGACTCCTCCACTATATTGGTAAGCATAAAAAATACCATCGACATACCGTTTTTGCCGCATTCATTTTGTAATATCGGTTTAATTTTCTCTTCTGCATTTGCAAGCGATTTAGAGTCCATAGAGTTAATCTGTCCGACTCCAAAGGCAAGTTCACCTGCCATAAATTTTTTAAAATCCTGATAAAAAATCTCTTCAGGTGCTTTCCCTGAAAGATTACTTCCCGCCATAAACATGTCATTTGCAAAATCTTCTATATTTATACCTGCAATTTTAGCAAGCACCGTAACCGCCTCACTGTCAAACTTGGTACAAGTTGGAGAACGAAACATCAGTGTGTCCGATAAAATAGCTGCCAAAAGAAGCCCTGCGACATGTTTTGGTATATCTACTCCTCTTTCATTATACATCTGATAAATAATAGTTGCGGTGC
The DNA here is from genome assembly GCA_963539695.1 of uncultured Catonella sp. Taxonomy (GTDB): domain Bacteria; phylum Bacillota; class Clostridia; order Lachnospirales; family Lachnospiraceae; genus Catonella. The sequence continues at coordinate 8,686 of CAUTOC010000029.1, forward strand.
ACCCCACAGGCTGGTTTCTAAACATAACCGGACTCATAGTTTCTAACGAACCTATTCTGTGGTGGTCAATTATTTCTAAAATCTCTGCTTCTTCTATGTTATCAACCGTCTGGGTACGCTCGTTATGGTCTACAAGAATTAGCTGTTTTTTTCTTACATTTATAAGATTTCTTCTGGAAATTGTACCAAGACAGCGTCCTTGTGCATCTATTACAGGAAAATCACGATAGCGGTATTTACCCATAATATCCTTGATTGCATCTGTGAAATCATGTGTATGGAAGGTAACTATACCCTCACACTTCATAAGATATTTTACCGGTATACTATGCCCTATAAGCGTAGCTATAGTGTAGGTATCCATAGGACTTTCTATAATGACACAGCTTTTCTTTTTAGCCGCTGCTATTACATCTTCTTCCGTCCTGTTGCCTCCGCTTATAACTATACAACTTGCATCCGCTTTTATAGCCGCAAGCTGTGTATCCTTCCTGTTACCAAGTACCACAAGATCATCTGCTGCCATATTGGCTGCAAGAAGCTTAGGATCATCAGTACCTATAATAACCCTTCCCTTTATAAAATAGCCATGTTCATTACCCAAAGCCAGTTTGCCGTCAAGAGTTTCAGCCATTCTCTTATACTGGGTTCTTGCCTTGGAAAGAATCTTCTCATCGGCATTCCCCATAAAATACTTGGCTATATCACCTATACCTATTATGCCCTCAAGATGCCCTTCACTGTCAGTTATAGGAAGAGATGCGGCTTTAGCTTCTTTCATAAGCTCCCAAGCTTCATTTATGGTAAGCCCGCCATCTGCAAAAGGAGTTTTATGAATCTCCATATCTCTTACCTGAGTACCGGCATCAGGCATGTAGCCCGGCGGTTCAACTCCAAGCCTTTTTAATACATACTCCGTTTCTTCATTTATCTGTCCGGCACGCTTAGGAATATACTTTATCCCGTTTGCAGTAAGGTTTTTAAGGGCTGCATAGGAAATAGCCGAACATATAGAATCAGTATCCGGATTCTTATGTCCAATTACATAAACTACTTTCTCTTCTTTCATATTCTCCTAACTCATCTGTGCCATCGTTGTAAATATCATCATCACAAGGCAGGCAGCAATAAAAAATGCCATTCCATAGTTTCCGTAGACTAAACCTTTTTCTTCCTTTCTTGTAAACGGTGCACCATTTATGTCAAGCTTCATCTTCTTTCTGTCTACAATAATAAATACAAATCCAACAAAAAATATTACTATTATTATAAAGAAATATATTACCGAAAGTACTATTCCCGGTGACAAAGCTTCAACAACAAGTTCAGGATTGCCGCTATGCAGTTTATCCATTACACCTTCACCAAAACTTCCGGCTATCTGTACAGCAACTATAGAACCTAAAAAATTAATTATTATATGAAATATTATGGAATATTCTATTCTTCTGCTCCTAATATACATGTAAGCAAAAATTATACCTATTCCAAACGCATAGAAAAATTGGAAAAGATTCATGTGAAAAAGCCCGAACATAAGTGCCGAAAGAAACATAGCGTTTCTCTCTCCAAATTTAACCGTTCTGTCTATAAGGATTTTCCTAAATATAATCTCCTCCATAATAGGTCCAAGTATAACAACGAAAATAGCGGTACTTAACATATCCGTATTCATTATAAGCTCAGCCAAATTATTATTGGAAGTCTTTCCGAATATCTCACTTATAAATGAGGACAGCCAAGTACCTATAATATTTCCTACATACATAATAGTTATACACATACAGAAATACTTAATTAAGGTAAGTATGTTAATATCTTTTTTTTCCGCATTGTCCTTTGGAAGTTTCTTAATAATTAAAAGCATTATCGGAAACGCTATAAGGTAAAGTGGCAGAAATGATATAAGGTATGTAATCATCCCTGAAAAAACCGCTCCCGTTTTATTAAGTAAATGTATTGTAATTGCCGAAACCTGCTGTGTAACAACAGTTGCAGATACAAAAGCGAAAAACCCCCAGCCGATAATACCAAAAGTTTTCTTAGCAAGTATTTTATCCAAAAGTTCTTTTTCTAAACAGGCTCCTGCAGCCTTATTAGTTTCCCCGTTTTCACTGTTCAATGTTAATTCTCCTCTTCTTAGATTTCAGGATTAATAATCTGGCGTACTAAATTTATGTAATACACCTTATACCACATAAACTTTATAAAAATCAACTTCAATACAGGGCTATTCCATATCTTTAATCAAATATTCCTTTAATGCCTCTTCCCAAGTTTTTATCTTAAATTTAGTTTCTTTATGTATTTTCTCATTTGAAAGCACTGAATAAAGAGGACGCTCCGCCTTTGTTTTATACTCTTTAGATTTAATCGGAATTACTTCTATATCAGTCTTTCCCGAAAGCCTCATTATCTCCTTTGTAAATTCATACCAAGATGCACTTCCGTCACAAACTCCATGCCACACTCCATAGTTATCAGTCTGAATAAGATAGATTATAAATCTTGCAAGCTCCGCCGCACTGGTGGGCGAACCTATCTGGTCGGAAACCACACGCAGGGTTTTATTGTTTTCAGAAAGCTTTAACATAGTCTTTACGAAATTTTTTCCTTCTCCGTAGAGCCAAGCTGTCCTTATTAGGAAAAATTTGTTAAGAATTTCACAAACCGCCTTTTCTCCTTCCGCCTTAGTCCTTCCATAAGCATTTATCGGATTAAGTGTTTCATCTACACTGTAAGGTTCTTTTCCTTTTCCATTAAATACATAATCAGTGGAAACATGTACTAAAACCGCATTCAAATCCTTAACTGCAAAAGCAAGGTTTTTTACTCCTGTTGCATTTACAAGCCTTGCCTCTTCCTCATGTTCCTCACAGTCATCTACAGCGGTATACGCCACACAGTTTATGACCGTATCAGGCATAAAATTTTCTAAAGCGGACTTAACCAAATAATAATCCGTTATGTCTAATGCCGTTATCTCCGCTCTTTCATCTGAAAGTTCGTTTTCCTGCATAAAACTATATAAAGAGTTCCATGAAGCTTCGTTAAAAACCGTAAGCATAAGCTTAAAGTTAAAGTCCTGTTTCTTCCCGAGCAGTTCTCTTATAACAGCTTTACCCAGCTGTCCTTCCGCACCTGTTACCAGTATTCTCATCTTCTACCTGCCAAATTTTTCTTCACGATTATTATAAATTTCTGAGTAGTATTTTTCATATTCTCCTGTCATTATATCTTCCATCCATTTACTATTATCCAAATACCATTTTATAGTGTACTCAATTCCTTTTTCAAATGGAGTAAGAGGTTTCCAGCCCAGTTCATCCCCTATCTTCTTAGGGTCTATCGCATACCTTAGGTCATGTCCCGGTCTGTCGGTCACATATTTAATCAGGCTTTCAGGTTTATTTGTAGCGGCAAGAATAGTCTTAACCACTTCTATATTCTTCTTCTCATTGTGTCCGCCTACATTGTAGACTTCACCGACCCTTCCTTTTTCAAGAATAAGGTCAATAGCTGTACAATGATCTTCTACATAAAGCCAGTCCCTTACATTTATTCCCTCACCATATACAGGAAGTTCTTTATCATGCTCTGCGTTGTATATCATAAGAGGAATAAGTTTCTCAGGGAACTGATATGCACCGTAGTTGTTGGAACATCTTGATATAGTAACAGGAAGCCCGTAAGTCCTATGATATGCCAAGGCTATCATATCAGCAGAGGCTTTAGATGAAGAGTAAGGGCTTGAAGGATTAAGCGGTGTAGTTTCCGTAAAAAATAAATCTGTTCTATCAAGCGGCAAATCTCCATAAACCTCATCTGTAGATACCTGATGAAAACGCTCTATACCGTATTTTCTACAGGCATCAAGGAGTACGCCCACACCGGTTATATTAGTTCTTAAAAACTCATCAGGAAAAAGCACCGAGCGGTCTACATGACTTTCTGCCGCAAAATTTATCACCTGTTCAGGCTTTTCTTCTTCAAAAAGTTTATAAATAAAATCTCTGTCTGCTATATCACCCTTTACAAATTTGAATTTCGGATTTTTAAGAGCCTCTTCTAAATTTGCTAAATTACCTGCATATGTAAGTTTATCTAAACATATATACTCATTTTCAGGGTGTTTTTTTAACACATAATATATAAAATTAGTACCTATAAAGCCGGCTCCTCCCGTAACTATAACTTTCATTTTTTCCCTTCCTTTACGCTTATCTATAAAAATATTATCCTTAAAACAAACTGTATTGAAAACTTATACCATATACTCATAATTAAAAGAAACAGTCCTTTGTCAGTGCTTCAAGACTTGGAGCTATCTTATCTTTATCCGAAACTATAACCTCCTTAATCCCGAAATCTGCTAATTTCCAGTCAACTCCAACTTTGTCATCATCAAATCTGATCGCTTCTTCCGACTCTTTATTGTAATAATTATCTGCCTTATACGCAAATTCCACATTGTCTGTAAGAGTTAAAAAACCATGTGCAAAGCCTCTTGGAATAAACATCTGTTTTTTATTTTCTTCATTAAGTTCCGTTCCATACCATTTAAGAAAGGTCGACGAAGATTTTCTAAGGTCTACCGCCACATCATATACCCTGCCCCTTAAAACCCTCACAAGCTTTGCTTGGCTATATTCACCCTTTTGAAAATGCAGCCCTCTAAGAGTTCCTTTTTTCGCAGAAAAAGAGTGATTATCCTGTAAAAACTCACAATCTATATCCATTTCTTCAAATTTCTTTTTCGACCAGCTTTCCATAAACCACCCTCTATGGTCTCCAAATATTTGAGGTTCAATTACAAAAAGCCCCTCAATACCTGTTGCTATTTTATTCATACTTATATCTCCCACCTTTTATTTACTTACCAAGGATACCAGTATAACATTTTCCCTGTAATATATAAACCCGTTCATTTCTTAATTTTTTATTTCATCCCCGACATATTTCTTAATTTCTTCTATATAAAGTTCACCTATCTCACTTATATTCATGTGTGCTCTTTTTATATAGCCTATGTCCATGGTCACTTCTTCCACAAGCTTAACTGCTATATAATCACTTCCGTTAAGTTCTTCGCAGATAATCCCCGAACAGAGTGTAAAAGCATTTAATCCCACCATCAAATTAAGATTTGTAGCCCTGTCATTTGACTTGATTGTCTTTTTAAAATCATAGGTACTAAGTATTTCCTCTGCAAAATAAAAAGAATTATTATCTCCCTGCTCAAATGAAAGGCAGGGATAGTCCTGAAGTTCTTCAAGTGTTATGACTTTTTTTACTGCGAGCGGATGATTTTTCCAAAGATAGGCATAACCCCTACAAGTAAAAAGATGCTTAAATTCCAACTGATTATCCTTAAATATCTTCTTTAATACTTTTTCATTAAATTCATTGGTATAAAGTATACCTATTTCGCTCTTACCGGTAACTACATCGTGGATTACATCATAAGTTCTCGCCTCTCTTATTGCAAATTCATACTTATCCATATCAAAGCCCTTTACCATTTCCACAAAGGCTTTTACCGCAAAGGAATAATGCTGCGTAGATACTCCGAATTTTTTCTTTATCTGCCCTGCCTCTATGTACTTATCCTCAAGAAGCTCTACCTGATTTATAATCTGCCTTGCATAACCTAAAAATTCCTCACCTTCGGCAGTTATTACAACTCCTTTAGTAGTTCTCTCAAATATAGATATATGTACATCATTTTCAAGCTCTCTTATTGCCATAGAAAGGCTTGGTTGGCTCACAAAAAGCTGTTTTGCCGCAACATTCATCGAACCTGTTTTTGCTACTTCTATTACATAGCGTAACTGCTGTAAAGTCATTAGTTGTTCCCCTCTAATTTAAATACATATATGATAGTATAACATAAAATTAAACAAAAAGCACAGTCCATATTTCTATAAACTGTGCTTTATTCCTAATTTATTTATTTTTCAAACATTTCTCACAAGTACCCACAAGCATTGTCTTGGATACATCCAGTTCCACCTCGCACTCTTTACGCAGGCGTTCCATAAAATCATCCACAAAGCCATGTTCCAAATGAAATATCTTTCCACAGGAATTGCACTGTAAATGAAGGTGTTCATTACATTCTTTATGCTCTCCCGAATACTGATAAAATGCAGATTCACTGTCTTGTCCTTTAAAAATTAGTATATCTCCGCTTTCAACCAATCTGTCCAAGTTTCTGTAAATAGTGGAACGGTTTATACTTATTCCTTCTTCTTTAAGCCCGTCAAGAATCTCCGCAACTGTAAGCCTATGTTCATTATGAGCCTTCAGATATGCAATAACTTCATTTTTCCCTTTGGAATTATATTCCTTTGCCATAATCCCCTCCCAAATCTTATAGCTGTCATATAAAAGTTTACTGTTATTAACTATTTTTGTCAAGACAGGGAAATTTTTAATGAGGAATCAGGCAATTTTATAACTCAAACTGCTATATTTACTTCCAAATAAAGCTATTTAAGCTTAACCCTCATATTTCCAATCTTTTAAAACCTTCTGTAAATTCTCAATATAAGAATCAATATTAGCTCCCAACACAAGATCACCTATTATGTTTCCATCCTTATCTACAAAAATGGTAGATGGAACTGCATAAAACTGTTTTGCAAACGGTGCAAGAGAATCGCTAAGTGTCAGATTGGTATATTTTACTCCGGTTTGTTCTGTGATATATTTTGCATTGTCAACTCCGTCCTTCACTCCTTCAGGAACATCTGCCACAATTCCAATCATATTAGCATTCTTAGGAAGACTTTCATATATTTTCTGCAGTTCAGGCATCTCATTTATACAAGGACCGCAGAAGGTTCCCCATACATTTACCATGGTTATATCTTTGTCGGCAAATATTTTTTCAGTAATTTCATTCCCATTAATATCGGTAGTTTTAAATTCAGGAAATTTCTCCTTTTTTTCCTCCGTAGCTGCTGATGTCTTACTTTCTTCATTCATAGCGGATGAAACTTTATTTTCGGTATCCGCCTTCATCGAATCAGAAGAACTTTTCATTGATGATGAAGCCATCTTACTGCTTGTTTCGCTTGTCACCTTATTTTCATTCTTAGGCACAGAAGTATTACCCGCCGCATTAGAACATGCTGTTATCACTAAAGATGTTGTCAATATAATTCCAAATAATTTTCTTTTCATAAATCCTCCAATATGATACTTGCCATTTACATTAACTTTACCGTTTCCTGTAAATGGCTAATTTTGATTTTTCGCAATCATATTGTATTCAATTTTACCTGCTTTGTCTATAGAAAAAGTAAATTAATCATAAAATTTACACATTTACTTCTCAATGTGCACTACTCTATGAGGATAGCTGAACTCAATCTTATTCTCCGCATAAGCCTCTCTTATATTCTCAAGCAAATCATAATATACATCCCAATATATGGCATTTTCACACCATACCTTAACCACATAAGAAATATCATCTGCATTAAATCCCGATAACCTAACCGTAGGTAAATACCCCTCCTCTTTTACTATCCTATCATCTTTGTCTATCACACTTTTTATCGCAGATACCACCTGTGCAGTAGAAGCCTTATAATCCGCAGAAACCGTTATATCCACCCTTCTTCTTGTTTCACCCGAATAATTGGATATTCTTTGTGATGCTACATCTGAATTAGGTATAAGCTCAACCTTATTGTCTGCCGTACGGATTTTAGTACGCATAAGACTTATACCTGCAACTGTTCCCTTTATGCCTGAAACTTCTATATAATCACCTGTTACAAAGGGTTTGGTTATAAGCAGCATTATTCCCGAAAATACATTAGTAAGAATATTCTGTAAAGACAGAGAAAAGGCAAGGGAAACCACACCTAAGAGAGTTACAAGCGAAGATGTGTTTATTTCAAGCGATTGTGCCGCCATAATTATGCCTATTACATAAATAGATATTCTCACCAACTGCTTAAAAAAGCCCTGAATACCTTTGTCCAGTTTAGAATTTTCAAAAATTTTATTTAAAATTTTAAGTACAATAGTAACAACTATTTTACATATTATCAGAATTACAATAGGCTTTGCTACAAAGAGCATTGCTTTTTCAAACGGCATACCGAATATTTTCTCAAATTTATCCATTTACTTAACCTTATTATCCTTATTCACATTTCTTTTTTCAGCCATATTAACAAGTCTTTCAAACCATACCTTGACCAGAGCACCTGTCGGTACTGCAACTATCATCCCTACAAGACCTCCTATACTTGCTCCTACTGTAAGAGAGATAATTACTATCATCGGATGGATATTTACGCTGGTGCTTAAAAGTTTAGGGTAAATGAGATTGCCGTCTATAGCCTGTATTATAAGCAAAGCTATGGAAGCAATTACCATGCTCTTATAATCACTTGTAGCTATTCCCACTATTACAATGGAGCTGTATCCAACTATCGGTCCCATATAAGGAATAAGATTGCCAAGTCCGATAAGCAGTCCGATTACGATTGCATATTGTATGCCTATTATTGAAAATACTATACTTACCACAACCCCAATCATAAAGGCATCTATAGCCTGTCCTCTTATATAACCTGAAAATACTTTATCGGCATCTTTTATCAAAGTATACAGAGCGGATTTTGCCTTCTTTGGAATAATTATTCCAAAAACTCTGCCCCAATAAACCTTTAGCTTAGGCATATCAAGCAAAAAATAAACACTGAAAATAAGTGCAAAAAAAGCTGTTGCAAGTCCATCCTTCAAATTACCTGCAAGGCTTCCAAGTCCGCTTGATATATCTAAAAGATATGTTCCTATATTATTCATAAAAGTATCTACACTTGATTTGATTTCAGCCGAATTAATATTCAATTTATCAAGTCTATCCATTAAATCCCAATAAAGATTATTGATAGAATTTGCATAAGTCTTAATACCTTCAATTATATCCTCTGAATTAGCGGCTCTTGCCTGTTTTGTAATTACGGAAACCAAAAGGGATACTACAAGAAATAAGCCTACTAATATAATTATTCCCTGTAAGGCTACCGCTAATCCTCTTACACTATTTTTTTTCTTTAGCGGTTTTAATTTTCTAAGTAAATCTTCTAATTTTTCAAGCATCGGAAAGAGAAGATATGCTATAACAAAACCTATAATGACAGGTTTTATTATAGTTATAATCCATTTAATTACAGAGCCTATTGTTCCTGCTATCAAAGGAAGTTTATCTGTAAACCTGCTTAAAAGAAAGATAACTATGCAGGTAAAAATTACATACATTGAAATTTCAAAATACTTTTTATTAATCTTATCCTTAAAAAAATTCATATATATACCTTTCTATAACAAATTCTTCACTTTATAATCTCTTTCAGCCTCTCTTCTCTGATCCTTCTTTTGAATATCCTGACGCTTGTCATAATTCTTCTTACCTCTTGCAAGACCTATTTCCACCTTTACAAGGCTTCCTTTAAGATAAACTTTAATCGGAACAAGGGTATAGCCTGCCGTCTTTACCTTACCGATTAGCTTATTTATCTCGGATCTGTGCATAAGCAGCTTTCTGGTTCTTAGCGGATCTTTATTGAAAATATTTCCTTTTTCATAAGGACTTATGTGCATACCTATGATGATTACCTCACCCTTTTTATCTATTTGCACATAGGACTCCTTTATACTCACCTTACCCATTCTTACAGACTTTACCTCTGTACCCACGAGGGTAATCCCTGTTTCATAGCGTTCTTCTATAAAATAATCAAAGGTGGCTTTTTTATTCTGAGCCACTAATTTATAATTATCCTTAGACATCCTTCTCTCCTTCTACTATCCTAAAATCTATAGTTTTCATCTGCTTACTTGCTTCTATAACCTTAACTCTTACCGGCTGCCCGAGGCTAAACTTCTTCTTAGTATGCTCTCCGACTATTTCCATTCTTTCAGCATCAAACTCATAATAATCTCCCCTTATACTGCTGATTTTCACCATTCCCTCAACGGTATTCGGAAGCTCCACATAAATCCCCCAGCTTGTAACTCCTGAGATAACTCCGTCAAATTCCTCACCGATTTTATGTGACATAAATTCGGCAGCTTTCATTTTATCAACTTCTCTTTCCGCCTCATCAGCCCTTCTCTCCAACACACTTGAGCGAAGTGCTATCTCACTTAAAATCCCCTTATAATGAGCTATTCTCTTGTTAGTGAGCTTACCATTTAAATTCTCTTTTATTATCCTGTGTATCTGCAAATCAGGATATCTTCTTATCGGCGAAGTAAAATGACAATAATACTTGGCAGCCAATCCAAAATGACCCTCACTTAATATTGTATACTTAGCTCTTTTAAGGCTTCTTAATGTCATTCTATTTATGAGCATTTCCTCAGGTGTACCAGCAATTTTATTTAAAAGCTTTTGCACATCTTTTGGATGAATTTCAATCTTTGCTTTCTTCTTGCTGTTCTTGGTTATATTATAGCCAAAATTATTGATAAAAATACTAAGTTCCCTGATTTTTTCTTCATCAGGATTTTCATGGGTTCTGTAAACAAAAGGTAACTCCTGCCAATAGCTGTCCTCTGCCACTGTCTCATTTGCAATCAGCATAAAGTCCTCAATGAGCCTTGTAGCTTCATTTCTGTCGTAAGCCTTTATATCAACAACCTTGCCCCTATCGTCAACCTCAATCTTGGTTTCAGGGAAGTCAAAATCTATAGCTCCCCTTTTATGCCTGCTTTTTCTAAGAATACCTGCCAACTCCTCTGCTGTCACAAGCATTTCATATACATCTTTGTATCTTTCTTTTAATTCTTTAAAATTCTCACCTTCGCCTGTAATAAGTACATTTACATCAGAATAATTCATTCTGTGTGCTGTCTTTATCGCAGTTTCTGCTATTCTGTGTGATACTACCTCTCCGGCTTCATTTATATCCATAAGACAGGAAAGTGTCAGCCTCAGAGTATTTTCATTAAGCGAACAAATTCCGTTTGAAAGTTCTTTAGGAAGCATAGGTATTACCTTATTAACCAGATAAGCACTTGTACCACGCTTTATCGCCTCCTTATCAAGTGCAGAGCCTTCCCTTACATAATGGGTAACATCCGCAATATGTACTCCCAGATGATAGATTACCTCTCCGTCACTTTTTACTTTCTTTGACACACTTATCGCATCATCAAGGTCTTTGGCATCTTCACCGTCTATGGTTACTATTTTAAGTTCTGTCAAATCAAGCCTGTTTTTTATAGAAGTCTTTATTACCTTAGAGGGAAGTTTTTTAACTTCTTCAAGTACCGCCTTAGGAAATTCTTCTTCTATTCCATAAGCCTTTGCAATAGAAAGGATATCAACTCCTTTTTCATTTTCGGAGCCGAGAATTTCTATAATTTTACCCTCAGGGCTATGCTTGGCATCACCGTAATTTGTAATTTCCGCAACCACCTTATAGCCTTTAGGTACATCTTTACAGCCATTTTTAGGTATATAGATATCAGAATTAAGCTTGGTATTATCAGGCACTACAAAGCCAAAATTTTTACTTCTTTCAAATGTACCTACAACTGTAGTTACAGCCCTTTCTACTATTTTTACTACCTTGCCTTCCCTGCTTTTCCCCCTGCTTCTTGCAAGAAGCTTAACTGTAACAGTATCCCCATCAAAGGCATTGCTTACTTCTGAAGCAGGAATGAAGATATCCTCCTCACCCTCTCCTGTTCTTAAAAACGCAAATCCCTTTCCTGTAGACATAAATATCCCCGTAACAAGGTCAGCAGCAGGCTTTGCATACCTTCCTTCTCCATTTTCTATAAGTTTTCCCTCTTTTATAATATCATTTAATATAAGCTGTAAATCCCCTCTTTCAGCCTTTGGTACCTGAAATAAAGAGGCTATGTCCTTAAACTTCATAGGAAGATAGTCCTTCCTTGCAAAAAACTCCTCAAGCACCTCTCTTCTTTCCTTCATCTTCTTTGTATATTCTTTATTAGTATTTCCCACTCTTCTTATCTCCTCAAAAAAAAGAAAAACTGCTACAAAGTGTGTACGCAGGATAAGACCTGAAACAACATACTATGCAACAGTTAAAATTTTCTTCTTCTACTTATTACCACTTCATATTAAGCACAAATGAAAGCACTATAAAACCAATGGCAACAACTGTAGTCGCCTTGTTAAGATTACCCTCCAAAGAACGACTTTTATTTTTGCCCCAGTAGGTATCAGCCATACCGCTGATAGTACCAAGTCCCTGCTGCTTACCTTCCTGTAAAAGTACTACAGCCGCAAGTGCAACGCATATAATGCAATAAATAACTGTAACAACAATTCTTAATGTAGACATAACTACCTCTTCCTTTCAAAATATATCTTTTTGGATTCTAACATGTTTTAGATAACAATTCAAGTATATTTTTAATTTTACTATTTGTTCGCTATTCCCAGGACATTTTCAATTCTCTTTTTTCTTTTACACAATCTGATAAATACAAATTAATAAGAGTTTGATATGGAATCTCCATCTTGACTGACTGTTTTTTAAAATAATCTATGACAGAAGAGGAAACCTGAATAGTCTCTTGTTTTTTTAACTCTTTTGCATATGGATTTGGTCTTGGATTTAATTTATCAATATCATATTCCTCTAGCATATCTGTCTACCTCCTTTTTCGTCGCCCTTCTGGCTGATATAATACGTATTACTGTATCAGACTCTCTATAGCAATGACATACCAGGCAAATATTAGCATTATTACTCACTCCTAATAACAAAAACCTGTCCTCATACTCAGAATGTATAGGATCATCAAACAAGATAGCATTTTCATCATAAAACACAGAGCTTGCTTCATCAAATCCTATTCCATGCTTTTTTATATTAATCTGATTTTTATTTTCGTTCCAATCAAATATATACATTACTGCCACTTCCTTAATATTACGAGATAATTATATCATATCTTTTTCATATTTTCCACTTTAATCACAGTTATTTAGCTATTCATTTCCCATTTTAAATAAATAGCTAATCTTATGATAAATAAGTACTGTTATTATAGAAACTATACTAAACTTAATTATATTAAACGGAGCTACTATTATAAGACAGAATATAAGTACATTGTTCACCATAGGATTTACAGCAGTTCCGGCTGCTATAATCTTATCTATTCCGCCAAAAGCTGCCGCATAAAACGGAAGCAGTATAAAGGCATTTACAAGACAGCCTACGGTCGTAGTTGTAATCACACCTGTTATAAGCCCGGCTATCGCTCTTTTCTTAGTTTTCTTCGCATAGTACATAATTGAAGCAGGAATTATAAAGCCTGCACCTACTACAAAATTTCCAAACTCACCCACAAAGGCGGAACTTGTTCCCTTAATAAACAGATGAAGAAGTATTTTTATAAACTCTATAACCACACCTGCAACAGGACCCATAGCAAATGCCCCCACTATAACGGGTACTTCACTCAAATCAATCTTATAAAATCCCGGTGCAATAAACGGTATTGGAAATTCAAAAAGCATAAGCACCGCAGAAATCGCCGAAAGCATAGCTACAAGTGCAATATACCTGATTTTAAATGACCTGTCATCTTCATCTTTCTTTAAAATTTTCTGAGCTACAAAGGCTAACACAATTAATGCCGCCACCACCGAAAGGGTTATGAATATCATACCCGTATTTTCCATTACCGCTTTTTTCAAACCACCTAATAAAACCATATTTTCCTCTTTCCGCATTCTTATAGGTATCTATAGAAACGGTGTAACCTTCCCCGAAAATTTTCTTTAAAAGAAAAAATCCCGACCTTTTGGTCAGGGCTGATTACACTATAAAAATATAAGATAAGTCTTATATTCTATAATTTCTTCTTTCATCCAGACTTTACTGTCGGTATCGGAATTGCCTAAAGCTCACCGATTCTTGCAAAATGCTCGCGGACTTTACCGCCGGTCGGGAATTTCACCCTGCCCTGAAGAATGCTGTTAAATTTTTTATCTCTTATATGTTAGACCAAACTATCCAATATGTCAAGGACGAATTTTAGTTGAAGTATTGACACTACCGCTTATTGATGATATTATTATTCTTACATAAATGCGTGATTTTCATGCAGATATCAGACCAAATTTGTTTTTGCCTTACGGACAGGCGGTCACTTGCCGGAGTGGTTATTCCACATTATTGATAGGGTTTGAAGCCCGAATTTTATAAGTTGATTACTCTACAATCATTATCATCTTGTGAAACATCAATAAGAGCAGCAACCTGATATTTGCTGAAATACTCTGAATGAAGTTAACGCACTTATTCTATTTTAAAGAAACTTATGTGCAGCTCAAGGTGATTGGGCTGCATTTTTATTTTATCCATAAATCATTTCTGCCCAATGTATTGATATAAATGTCAAAAGTATAAAAATTCTGTTGGGGCTTTCTTACAACAGAATTTATTATCCTGTGACAAACAAAAAATATGCGTAAGTAGTCATTTAGGCAAAAATGAATGGATTACGAATATTTTTGCAAGGATTGCGATAAGCAAAGCTTCAGCAATCCTGTATCAATGGGTATCAAATACTTTTGACACCCACATCATATACTTTATAAACACGAGGAAAAATAAATGGATCTTAGCAGACAGCAAAGAGCTCCGATTTGTGAGGCTCTTGAAACATTTAAGAAAAAAAGGGTAGTCCCTTTTGATGTACCCGGTCATAAAAGGGGACGCGGTAATCCTGAACTTGTCAAACTTCTTGGTACACAATGTGTAGGACTTGATGTAAACAGCATGAAACCGCTTGACAATCTTTCAAATCCGGTTTCTGTAATTTCAGAAGCAGAGGCTCTTATGGCTGATGCCTTCGGTGCAGCCCATGCCTTTCTTATGGTTGGCGGTACTACAGCTTCCGTACAAGCTATGGTACTTTCTGTCTGCAAGTCAGGTGATAAGATTATTCTCCCTCGAAATGTGCATAAAAGCGTAATTAATGCCCTGATTCTCTGTGGAGCAATTCCTGTCTATGTAAAACCTGAGATTCATCCTGTAATAGGTGTGGCTCTCGGTATGGAAATAGAGGCTGTAAAGGAAACTATCGACAATAACCCTGATGCAGTAGCTGTGCTTGTAAATAATCCAACTTATTATGGCATCTGCTCAGACCTTAAAAGCATTACCGATTATGCTCATGAAAGAGGGCTTAAAGTCCTTGTAGACGAAGCACATGGAACACAGCTTTACTTCGGAGCCAATCTTCCGCTTGCAGGAATTAGAGCCGGTGCCGATATGGTAGCCATATCTATGCACAAATCAGGTGGAAGCCTTACACAAAGTTCTATTCTGCTTATAGGGGAAAATATGAATGTAGGTCATATAAGACAGATAATAGGACTTACCCAGACCACTTCCGCCAACTATCTCCTGCTTTCAAGCCTTGACCTTTCAAGGCGAAATCTTGCCCTCAGAGGAAGGGAAAGCTTTGAAAAAGTTATAACTATGGCTGAATATGCCAGAAATGAGATAAACAGCATAGGCGGTTACTATGCTTACGGTAAAGAACTTATAGACGGTAAAAATGTTTTTGATTTTGATGTAACCAAGCTTTGTGTGTATACCAAAGACATAGGACTTACAGGAATTGAAATTTATGATTTACTTCGTGATGAATACGATATACAGATAGAATTCGGTGATATAGGAAATATTATGGCTTATATCTCCATTGGCGACAGACTTCAGGATATAGAAAGGCTTGTAGGGGCTCTTGAAGACATTAAGAGGCTTTATGCAAAAGAAAAAAGCGGACTTGCCTTTGTAGATGCGGTAATTCCAAAGGTAGTTTCAAGCCCTCAATATTCGTTTTATGCGGAAAAAGAATCTGTTCCTATTAAAGAAGCCTGCGGCAGGGTTGCGGGTGAGTCCGTTATGGCATATCCGCCGGGTATTCCTATCCTTGCACCGGGAGAACTTATTACAAAAGATATTATCGACCATATACTCTATGCAAAAGAAAAAGGGTGTAGCTTGCAGGGTACAGCCGATCCTGAGGTTAAGAGGTTGGAAGTGTTGATAAAATAGCTTGTGGGGATATTATAAAACTTAATGACAAATTAGAATTTGAAAGGGGGGGAAACAACATTATGACAAAAGAAGAACGAGCAAAAAAGTGGTTTTTAAAAATACCTGATGCTGAGTACATCAGCATGGAAACAAAGATGAATATATGCAGTAAAATGGCAAAAAAAATGGCTGTTATATTTTTCATATTATTGGCGTTGGAATGTGTTTTAATTTTTATGCTAAGTGGCGGTGAAGTTTTCAATTTTATAGCAAATTTTCTTAATAATATTTCAGCAGGCAGAGCTACAAGAAATCATTATAGAGGGGTAGCCCTTATAGGCGGAATTGTGTGCCTGTCTATTATAATAATACCTTTAATTGTTGCTTTGACATACAAGAATAACGGTATTAAATCAGAAATTGCTAAAGCTACAAAAGTAGTTTCTAAAGGAGTATAAAAACATGGAAAAAGTATTTTTTGAATACAATGAAAATGGTATTATGTTGTATGATGCCTTGAAAAAAGCCAATCCGCCAAGTGATTTGGTTGATATTTTCAATAAATTTCAAAAGCAAATATATTCATATTCAGATTTTGAAATAAAGCATTTTAAGAAACTGCAATCCTTTGCCGAGCACAATCAATTGGTAAATTTTATATGTGACTTATTGAAAAAGGTTTATCCTCATTACGAACATAAAGAGTTCTATTATATCTTGGTAGTGTTGAGTTATTCCAAAGAACAAAAAGCAATAGAATATTTGGGACTCCTAACGAAATTTGTTATTGCCAATCAAATTAATCTTTGCCATATTTTGCTTACTATTTTCAATGAAATCGATGCTCCACAATTACTGTCAAATAAAGAAAAATTAGAACAATATTTTGAAGAACTGTATATACAAAGTGATTATTTTGAATTTGTCAAAAAAGTAGGACTTGATACCTCAAAAATGGAGTTTAAAAAAACAGGAGGCGAGGGAAGTTTTAGTTTCGACCTTACCAATGCAGAAGGAATTCAATATGCGTTTCAGCTGGATAATGAAACGGATAAAAGAAAATTTTGCAAGCTGAGTATTTCTATCTTTACTCCAAAAGGAATAAAAGCTTGTTTCGATATATCATTGACAAGTGAACAATTCTTGCTCTATCACCACCATAAAGACTATTGTATATCTTCTAAGGAAGAGATGAAACTGCTTAATAAAGAAACAAATCAAGAATTTTATATAGAAAATAGTGCTGATTTATTGGAACTTAAAAATATTGTAAAGCAGATTGAGAGTGTTTTACAAACAAAATTTGTTTACAACATAGCACGCTCTTATTTTACAAAGCCTTTGAAAGGAAAAAAAGAATTGCAAAAATGGTGGGAAGATAATAGTGATTTAATGGAGATGAAGCAATATAACTGAATTAGAAGTTGTAGGGCTAATGTGCTTGTTTGACAGGCTAAGTGACGCCTTCGCTGATAGATGTCCAGACTCGCTACGGTTTTTCTGTCATAGACTATCGTAAGTATCTGACTGTTTACGAAAAACCTGATGCGCTCGCTTTTTGGCAGTGACTCACGCTTAGTAAATTGCGAAGCAATGAAGCTAAGTGTGTTAGTCCTGCCTATATAATAGCCGTCC
>CAUTOC010000030.1:0-26174 GCA_963539695.1 uncultured Catonella sp.
TAACACGGGCTTATAGCCCGGAGCAAGCCACCCGTTGGACGGGTGGTCATGACTAATCT
The DNA here is from genome assembly GCA_963539695.1 of uncultured Catonella sp. Taxonomy (GTDB): domain Bacteria; phylum Bacillota; class Clostridia; order Lachnospirales; family Lachnospiraceae; genus Catonella. The sequence continues at coordinate 60 of CAUTOC010000030.1, forward strand.
ATTTTAAATTTCTTTAATTTTATAGTTTAGCAGAATTTTATCGGTTCTGAATCTCTTTTTATAATTGGCAAGAATCCTGTTCATAACCATATCCGCATTTTCAAAATTTACACAAGGTAACATCAATATGTATTGAGCACCGCTGTATTTAGCAACAACATCGCCGGTTCTGAGGCTGAGTTTAAGTATTCCGAGAAGCTTTACCATATACCCGTCAAGTTTTGCAAGATCAGGCGTTTTTCCCTTATCTGTCTGTAAGGTAACAAGGCAGAGATAGGTTGAAAGACCAAGACGCTCAAGCCGTCTTTTTGTCAACTGGTAGGTTTTGACAAAATAGCCATACTCACAGAAAAAAGCACCTTCTTCTAAAGAATTTTCCATAAGATGCTCCTGTATTATAGCAAGATCTGTTTCCAAAGATTTTTGTGTATCCATAATTTGGCTGTAAAGAGCCCTTAATTCTTCTGAAGGGTTGACTCCAAGATTTCTGTATAATATGTTTGTAGCAGAGTCGTAATGTTCGAGAGCATCTTTATAGCGGTCACATCTTATATAAGCCGTTATAAGAATGCAGTGAAGCTTTTCATCCAAATTATCTATTTCTATGGCTTTAAGTATAACCTTAATAATTGTTTCGGAATCATTTTCATCCTCTAAAAGAACACACAGCTTTTTAACGGCATCAAGATATATGCTGTGGTATCTGGCACTTATCGGTATAGTCCAAACTTCACCTGAAAGTTTAGGGATAAAATCACCTTTGTAAAGTTTAATTGCTTCAAGATATTTGTTTATTTTATCTTGAACCGGAAGTGATGCGTTTTCGGCATCATGAATAAGCTCTTCAAATACTTCAGCATCAAGGATAATCTCATAATCAGGATTCCATGAATATGCACCACGACTTGAAAGAATACAACCTTCTCCATCAAGTTCAAGCGGTTTGAGCATTTCTCTAGTACGAAAAAGCTGAGTTTTAAGAGCATTTATAGGGTTATTATTATCATCAGACCATAAAGAATCAATAAATCGTGACTGTGTAATAGCACTATTATGATTCATTACAATGAAGGCAAGCAGATTCCACATTTTTCGGGAACGGTTTAAATCATCAGCTACAACATTTCCGTTGTATTCAATGCTGAATTTGCCTAGAACTGAAATTTTCATTGTTGCCACAGTTAGACCCTCTCCAATCACATCAATTTAAATCCGCTTGTAAGTAAACCGACATAGGATTTTATTTCTTAATACTATTATATTATACAGGCTATGAACGGGTTTGGCAACCATATAAATAAGTAATGTATATAAAATTTTATAAAATGTATGTTATAATTAAAGTCAGATAGTAAATTATAGGTATATATTTAAGGAAAGAGGATAAATGGATAATATAAAAGTAGCAGTTTCTCCGGTTATTAAGCAAGATGGAAGAGAGAAAATTTTTATCAGTTTTATTGATTATGAAGATAAAAGAGAGGCAGAGGCGATAATTCCCGGATTTGTATTTATTAAAAATATAGGTTTTTCTAATGAAGAGCTGGATGAATTTAAGGAATATCTTAGAGAAGAACAGGAAGAGATCTTAGAGAAGGCAAGGGCAATAAACCCTTTGGCAGAATTTTTTAGGAAAAAGAAATAAGATTCTGCTCTTTATTTCTATATAAATATTTGTTATAATCAGATATTGTGATGAAAAATCTATTCTATAAATTAATAGCGGATTTTTAATAGAAGGTGAAATATGAATAAAACAGAAATATCAGAGATACGAAAGCTGTTTAAGAAAGACAAGTATCGTATAGACAGTCTTGCCGCTTGTTATGTAGGCATAGAAAAAGAAAAAACTTTTGTGTTAAAGGAAGCATTAAGCAGTTTTTCTGAGGAAGAATTGATATATCACTTGAGTATTTTTAATAAGTGCTTAGGCGGAACGCTTGGAAAAAACCTCATCAATATGGAATTTCCGCTGGATGCCGAGTTTGGAGAGGGACAGCAGAAATTCCTGCTTAATCTTCGAGACAGCGGATTAAAAGAAGAGAAGATTTTAGAGAAATTTTTTGATTTAATTATAGCCAATTATCCAAGTGAAGATAAATATTATATAGTTGCAGTACATGGAAGTTATGATGTGCCTGGAAAAAGCAAGGATGGAGAAACCTTAGATGATGCTTCTGAAATTATTTATGAGTATTTGCTTTGTGCCATTTGTCCTGTTAAGCTTTCAAAGGCGGCACTTGGCTATGACTCTACAGCAAATCGTATAGGAGAAATAATTAGAGATTGGGTAGTTGAAGCTCCTGAAAAGGCATTTCTTTTTCCTGCGTTTAATGACAGAGGACCGGATATTCACAGTTTATTGTATTATACTAAAAAACCGGAAGAACTTTTTCCGGAATTTGTAGATGCTGTTTTCGGTACAGAATCACCACTCTCACCGGAAACACAAATGGAAACTTTCAACAGCCTGATTACAGAAACGCTCGGCGATGAGGTAAGCCTTGAAATAGTACAGAATGTGCAGGAAAATATTGCTGAAGTTATCGAACAGAATAAGGATATACCCGAACCTGTAGAACTTACATCGTATGAGATGAAAGAACTGCTTGGCAGAAGCGGGGTAGAAAAAGAAAAACTTGAGAATTTTGAAGAAATTTTTAATGAAGTTGCAGGTGAGAAGGCGGCAATTATAGCAAATAACCTTCCGGTGGTAAAGCAGCTAAACATTAAAGCACCTGATATAGAAATTAAGGTCAAGTCGGAAAGTGCCTCTCTTATAAGCTATAAAAAAGTAGATGGCATACTATCTATAGTAATTCCGGCAGGTGAGGGTGTTGAAGTAAACGGAATTGCAGTGAAACATATTGAAAATACGGAATAAAATATTGAACTATTATAAATTTGGAGGCAAAAAGTGGATTATAGATATGGTTATAAAAGAAAAAAAGAAGAGGCAAGTACAGGTACTAAGATAAGCCTGTTTTTGTTAGGTATAGTAATAGCTGTCATCCCGCTTATAGTCAGAGCGGCGGAGCATAATACCAACCTTAGTCAATTTGCCTGGTTTGGTGCAGGGGATGATACTTTGGATGTTTTTCTTAAAGTAAAGGGGCAGGTACTGGTAGTAGTTGCCGTAGCTATGATAATAATGCTTACATTTAAGATGTTTTTAGATGGCAAGCTGATAAAACCGCCTGTATGGATGTATTTAGTGTTTGGATATGCTGGACTGACAACTATTTCAACCATAATATCAAAATACAGGAGCTTTAGTTTAGACGGAATGTTTGAACAGCATGAAACACTATGGGTGACTCTTGCATATTGTGTGGTCTTAATCTATGCTTTTGTATTTGCACAGGATAGTTACGGTATAGCAGTTGTGAGAATTTCACTGGGAGTATTGGCAGCAGTGCATTCTTTTATAGGAATAAGCCAGTTAATAGGTGAGGACTTTTGGGGGTCAAAACTTGGAAGGTTTCTTATAATACCAAGCAGCTTTGAGGGGGCGGAAACAATTAGAGAAAATCTGAGTTTTACCTTTTCAGGTTCAGGCAATCATCAGGTTTATTTGACGCTTTATAATCCTAACTATGTAGGCTCTTATGCAGCATTGGTTTTTCCTATATTTTTAGTATTGGCTATATTTTCTAAAAAAATATGGAAAAAAATCTTTTGGGCTTCAATGACGGTGATTAACTTTTTGTGTGCAATGGGCTCAGGTTCTAAAACATTTCTTGGAGCATTTTTAGTATCGGCGATATTTGCAGTTATATTATTTAGAAAAAAACTTAAAAAAGGCTGGCCGGTAATGGTGGGATTTGCAGCAGTAATGATAGTTTCATCGACAGTTTATTTTAATTATATTGGAACAAGTCTTATATCTTATGTAAGTAATGCGATTGCAGTACAAAAAAATGATACTCTTTTAGAGAAAGTGGAACTTAAACAAGACCATGCGGAGATAACTTACAACGGAGTAAAAGTTAATGTATACTATGAGGCACAAGGTGAAAATGCAGCAATTTACTTCTCAAGGGAAAATGGACAACTCATAGAATATACAACAAATGAAAGCGGTTCTTTGGTTACTTTAAAAGAAGATAAATTAAAAGACCTCAGTTTTGAATATATGCTTGCAGGCGGAGATTTGGGAGGATATATGATAAATTGTAATACTCCTAAAGGTTCATTTGCTTTTATGAGTACAGATGAAGGATATAAGCTTTATACAGGTACAGGAAAGGTAGATGATATTTATGATGCCCCTGCGGCGGTTATTACGAATCATGACGCATTTGCATCAGGTCGCGGTTATATTTGGTCAAGAACTTTTCCGGTATTTTTCAACCACCTTCTGCTTGGAACAGGAGCGGATACATTTACTGTAGCCTTTCCTCAGAATGATTATATAGGAAGACTGAACGGAGGTTTTGGTAATATGATTATCACTAAGCCTCATGACTTGTTTTTACAGATAGGAGTACAAAGTGGAGGTTTAGGGTTGCTTTGTTTCTTAGGATTTGCAGTTTTTTATATAATACAGACTTTCAGACTTTTTTGGAAGAGGGAATTAAATGGTGAAATTGAAACTTTGGGAGTAGCTATTTCTTTAGGAATAATAGGCTATCTCTTTGCAGGTATCTTCAATGATTCCTGTGTAGCACTTGCACCTCTTTACTGGGTATTTATAGGAGTTGGCTATGGAATAAATTTTTATATTGTAAAAAAGGAAAACATAGAAAATGAAGCCGATGTCGGAAAAAATAGTTAATTTTTATAATAAATATCAGCAGCTTATAAAGAGGACTCTAATCATCCTATATGACCTTATGGTCGTATGGGCTGCAGGAGTCCTTGCTTTGCTTTTGAGATTTGACCTGAGTTTCAGCAAAATACCGGAAAATTTCATAGAAAATATGCAGAGCATGATTCTCATAAATATGGTAGTAACTGTTATCATATTTACATTAAATCATCTATATACAAGTCTTTGGGCTTATGCCGGTATGGTTGAAATGCAAAGAATTATCTTAGCTGCAATCGAGACTACAGTGGTAGAAATGATTATAGCTTTGATTAAAAGCAAAAATAATTCCGGATATTTTCTACCGAGGACTTATCATATACTTTACTTCTTCATATTGCTTATTCTTACTGCCGGTATAAGATTTCTTTATCGTACTGTAAGGATGCAGATAACAAGCCGTGTAAATCCTTCTGATATACAGGTTTCAAAGGTTATGCTCATTGGTGCGGGTGAAACAGGACACATGGTTATCAGGGATATCCTCTCCAGTGCAAGTGTAATGAAGGAGTTATGCTGTATAATAGATGATGATAAAAATAAGGTCGGCAGTTATATAAGCGGAATAAAGGTTGTGGGAGAGAGAAACACAATCGCCGAAAATGTGAAAAAGTATAAGATAAATGAGATTATTATAGCTATTCCTTCGGCAAGCAGGAAGGAACTTAGCGGACTGATAAATATCTGCACTGAAACGGGATGTAAGCTTAAAATTACTCCAAGTGTAACTGAAATAATGGAAGGACATATTTCAGCAACACTTTTGCGCGATGTAAGTGTTGAAGATTTGCTTGGAAGAGAACCGGTTAAGGTAGAACTTGACCTTGTTATGGGTTATGTAAGCGGCAAGACCGTACTTGTAACAGGCGGAGGAGGTTCAATCGGCAGTGAACTTTGCCGACAGATAGCAGGGCATAAGCCGAAACAGCTTATAATAGTGGATATTTATGAAAACAATGCTTATGATATAGAACTGGAACTTCGTCATAATTATCCTAAGTTAAATTTGGTAGTGCTTATAGCTTCAGTGCGTAATTTGGACAGGCTTGATTCCATTTTTGAAAATTACAGACCTGACTTAGTGTATCATGCTGCTGCACATAAGCATGTTCCTCTTATGGAAAACAGTCCTAATGAAGCAATTAAAAATAATGTGCTTGGCACCTATAATACGGCAAAGACTGCTGATAAATATGGAGCGGAGCGTTTTGTGCTTATTTCTACCGACAAGGCTGTTAATCCTACAAATGTAATGGGTGCAAGTAAACGCATTTGTGAGATGATAATACAGACTTTCGGGCATCATTCAAAGACTGAATTTGTAGCGGTAAGATTTGGTAATGTGCTTGGAAGTAATGGAAGTGTGATTCCGTTATTTAAGAAACAAATAGCAGCGGGAGGGCCGATTACTGTAACACACCCTGATATTATACGCTACTTTATGACAATACCGGAGGCTGTTTCGCTTGTGCTTCAGGCAGGTGCTTATGGAGAAGGCGGGGAAATATTTATTTTGGAAATGGGAGAACCTGTAAGGATATTGGATTTGGCAAAAAATATAATCAGGCTCTCAGGATTTGTACCGGACAGAGATATAAAGATAGAATTTTCAGGTCTTAGACCGGGTGAAAAGCTTTATGAAGAACTGCTTATGGAAGAAGAGGGAATTAGAGATACTGCTAATAAGCTTATTCATATAGGAAAGCCTATAGAAATGGATGAGGAGAAATTTAAGATAGAGTTGGAAGAAATAATAGAACTTGCTTTTACAGAGCCTTCAGGTGAAGGGATAAGAAAAGCAATAAGAGAAATAGTACCTACATATAAAGGATGATAAGATGCCAAAAAAACTTTTTAAGAAAAAAAGATGGAGAGTAAAGTCTAAGGCAGGGGGAAAAGTTAAGGGAGGACTGAGTTTCTCGTCTAAACTTGTTTCCACAGACGGGATTATCTGCCTTACACTTGGGATAGTTTGCTTCATCATTCTTATAGCAGTAATAGTTATTTCTACAATACATAGAGGAGAAGCTGATATACAGGTTGGGGTAATGGGAGTTATAGGGTTTATAGTCTCTCTTACTTGCTTTATAATTTCAATTAAAACCCTGAATGATGAATATATGGCAGAAACCATACCTAAGATTGCGGCTGTAATAAACTTTATAGTGTTGCTTATATTTATGGGATTATATGCTTACGGTATGTTTATCGGAATGATTTAATCTTAAATACGGGGAAAATAATTTTGACATATATTTTGGCAAAGAAATTTAATTGTTCACAATTTGTTAAAATATATTACAAACGGATTTCATATTTATAGTTTATACTCTAGTCATCAGTTAAGGAACAGCAAACAAGTTCCAAACTGAAAGTAAATTTGCTAGATTCCCCAATTTGTATAGATTTACTTTTTTCATTTGCAGGTTGGTAGTATATTGTTGACCAACCACTCCTCTCTTTTTTATAAGGACAGTGTTAGCTGTCCTTATTTTTTGTATAAATAAATTTTCAGTATATAGTGATACTTGTATTCTTAAATCGTAAGAATAACTTAATAAATAAATAGTGTAAAAATGTTATACTTTTCTGTAGGCAAAATAAAAATTCTCTCATAAAACAGGAGTATGACTATGGAAACAAAAGCAAAAATTTTAGTAGTTGATGACGACAAAGAAATAGCGGATTTAGTAGAGATTCACCTTGTAAGTGAGGGTTATGATGTAAAAAAAGCAAACGATGCGGTAACAGGGCTTGCAATGCTTAAAGCTGACGAAGAGATTTCACTTGCGATACTGGATATAATGATGCCCGGAATGGATGGGCTAAGCATGGTTAAGAAAATCCGTGAAACAAGCCATATACCTATTATTATGCTTTCTGCAAAGTCTACAGATTTGGATAAAATAGTAGGACTTGGAAATGGTGCGGATGATTATGTAACTAAACCGTTTAATCCTTTGGAGCTTACAGCTAGGGTAAAGGCAAATCTTAGGAGATTTACTGAGTTTAATTCCGGACAGAAAACAGGAATTTTTTCAGATGACGAAATAATAGAAGCAGGACCGCTTTATATAAATAAGAGTACCAGAGAGGTAAAGACTTATGATAAAGAGGCTAAGCTTACCCCTATTGAGTATGATATTTTATGTCTGCTTGCAAGTAATCCGGGGCGTGTTTTTTCTACTGATGATATTTTTACAAGGGTATGGAATGAAAAGGCATTTGAAGGAAATAACACAGTTATGGTACATATCAGAAGGCTCAGGGAAAAAATAGAGATGGATGCCAGAAATGCTAAGATAATTAAGACAGTTTGGGGAGTTGGATACAAGATTGAAAAATAAATTATTTCGCAGCATCAGAATAGAAATTATAACTTATGTGGCAGTAAGTTTAATCTTTTCGCTAATTACTACACTGGTAATAACTTTTGGATTGTTTATATTGAGGGATTTTTTAAAAAGAGGCAATCTAAACTATATGGCATCGACAGAAAGTGGTAATTTAAAATCAGTTTCAGGAGTAGGCGGGATTGATTCATCTGAAAATTATGATATTTCAAATAATGGAGTTACCTTAGGAGAAGTTCAAAATTCTGTAAATAAACAGTCCGGAGGAAACTTAATTAGGCATTATCAGGATGAGGTGAGAATTAAACTGACAGAAAGCCGCAGATTTGCAGGTTTCATTATTTTGGAGGTAATAGCCTGTTTTATTTTCTTTTTTGCAGTATATTTCATACTTTTTACTAAAAGGATAACGGATTATTTTGAACAGATAGACAGGGGAATAGAGGAATTTTCAGAAGGAAATTTTGATATTAAATTTGAAGTCAGAAATGAAGATGAACTCTCCAATATGGCTAGAAATCTTAACAGGACTACCGGAGAAATTAAGCGTATTCTTGATAAGGAAAGAAATGAGGAAAAAAACCGTAAGGAATTTATTACCAGTATAGCCCATGATTTGAGAACACCATTGACTTCAGTAATAGGATATTTGCAACTTGTTATGTCGAAAAGTGAAGAAAGCAGGAAGAACAAAGATATACTTGTTAAAAATGAAGAGTATATAAGGGTAGCTTATGATAAAGCAATAAGACTTCAAGGTCTTATTGAGGATTTATTTTCTTTTACTAAGACAGACACTACTGAACTTAGGCTGCATCTTGAAAAAATAGATATAGTGAAACTGATGGAACAGTTAGCTGATGAATGTTATCCTAGTTTACAGGAAGCAGAACTAAGCCTTGAATTTAGAAAATCTGCTGAAGTTATGATGATTGAGGCTGACGGAGAACTGATGGCAAGGGCTGTGGCAAATTTACTTACAAATGGAATTAAATATGGCAAAGACGGTAAAAAAATAATAATAGATTTATATCAGGAAAATGAAAAAAGTGACTTACATATCAGTATAATCAATTATGGAAAGCTTATTCCTAAAAAAGATATAGAGCATATTTTTGACAAATTTTATAGAGTAGAAGATTCCAGATCTGCTGAAACAGGCGGCACGGGTTTAGGGCTTGCAATTACTAAGAATATAGTAAGTTTACATGGCGGCACTATCCATGTGAAGAGCGATTTGTATGGCACCGTATTTGAAATCTTATTGCCTGTAAAGTAGGGGGGAAGGCATGAAAAATGGGTGGTTTTGGATATTTTCGCTGATTTTTATATTTTCTAATTTTAATAACTCTGTAAATCTTCATAATGTACATCAAAAAAGCAGTATGGAGAAAGTTGCTGTTAAAAAAGAAATTTCATCACTGGGAGAAGTTGAAATAGAGTACGGAATCAATGGATACATGCGTATTTCTTCGACAGTCAGAGTTAAGGTTGAGATTAAAAATGCAAAAAAAGATTTTGACGGTAGTATACATTTAAGATATTATTCGGTAGGTGATACTATATCTTCTTATAGTGAAGATATAACGATAAAAAAAGATGAAGATACAACTGTTTATTTTTATCCGTTTTTAAATACAACAGATCCTGATTTTACTATTGTTTTTTATGACAAAAATGGCAAAGAGATTGAGAAGTTTGCGGATGATATTGAAACAGGAACAGTTGATGAAACATCAGAACTGGTGATTGCAAGTTTTCTTCCAAAAGATGTTAAACTGTCATTTGTGGGCGAAAAAGATTTTAGAGTAAAATATATTTGTTTGAGTGAAGATAAAATAAAAGGGGATTATCGTGATTTGAGTTTGTTTGATTTAGTAATAAAACCAAATGATTTTGAATCTACATTTAATTCCAAAACACTTGAAATTCTTAAAGAGAGAGAAAGGCGGGGCGGACTCAGCATCTTAGAAAAAGAAGCGGAAGAGTTTAAGCTTGGCAGACTTTATCTTGGTAAAGAAGACAGGATAGAATGGACATGGAAAGCTGAAAGGGTGCTTGTTCCGGTCTTGGAAAATCTTAAAATAAAAACAGGAAAGTATGTAGCTATTATATTTATTTATATAATAGTGGTAAGTCCTGTTACATATTTTATTTTGGCAAAAAGAAAAAGAAAGGTACAATATTGGATTTTTGTGCCGGTATGGTCAATTATTTTCACTGTTATAATATATATGGTAAGTACCGACAGCAGAATTGAAGGAATGTATATAAACTATGTATCGGTACTCGATTTGCGAAAAGACAGACAGAGTGAAAATGTAGTTTTTTCTGTTACCAATTCTTCAAATATGCCTTATAAGCTTGAGATTAATAATGGATATAATGTAGAGAGCCTATATGGAAGTTATTCTAAAATTATTGATAAAGATCAGAAAAAAGTGATATATAATATAGAAAATAAAGCTAACGGAGCGGACATAAATGTAATGGAGGCTACAGCTTTTGATACACTTTTTCTTAAAGCCGGCGGGGTTCCGGAGATAGCTTTAGAAAATGCAGGTGAAATTTACAGGGATGAAGGTGTTGTAAAAGGAATATTTAAGAATACAACCGGAGTAAACTTAAAAAGAGTTTTTGCCGTATATGATGATGAGATTATATATATCGGTGATGTATCAAAAGGTGGAAGTAAGAGTTTTAAAGGGGATGAGGGAAATCTGTTTCTAAATGATCTTAATGCAAGACTTCAGGATTCCGCTTTTCTAAATAAAATTTTTAATTTTGCTTATGAGGGTGAGGATTCTAAAGTTCAGACATTGATAACAGAAGTTTTAGAAAAAAATTCAGTCTTATGCGGTAAAAAACCGTTTTTTGTTGCACTGTCAGCCGGAAAACTGAGAGGTGAGTTTGTTTCGGGTGCAGATACCGCAAGAGGATATACTATATTAATGGTATCAGCAGAAAAAAAGGAAGATATAGGCATAAAAACCGACAGTTTTATAAATTCAATAGGTAAACTTCCGATGTCGGTCGGAGATTTAAGCTACAGCTTTTCTAATGGTGCATTGGTAAATAAAAATTCTATAGACATAAGTTATACACCAAATAAAAATAAAATAGTGAAATGCTTGCGTTTATTATCAAGATACAAAGAAGAGATTAATCCATGCAGAGTGTCTATTCTTAACCATATAACAGGGGAGTATGACCTTATGTTTTCGCCGGATGAAGATTTTATAAGGAAGTTTAAAGAGTATACCAATAGTGGCGGAAAAGCAGAATTTGACAGAGGAAAAGATCAAACTTTTGATATAAGTTCTGTTTATTCAGAAAATGGGAAATTTACCCTGCGTTATGAAGTAGAGCAATCAGTTTATGATGAAATATCAGCTTTTGCCATACTTAATATACCTAAAATATCACTGGAGTATGAAGAATGATTGAAATAGAGAACTTGGTTAAGAAATTTGGAGAAATCAGAGCCTTAGACGGACTTTCATTAAAAATAGAAGATAAAGAGCTATATGGTTTTGTAGGACCTAACGGAGCGGGCAAGACTACAGCTATGAAAATAATTTCAGGCTTGCTCCCGTATGATTCCGGAAAAGTTATTATAAATGGGACTGATGTAGTTAAAGAAACTGTTAAAATTAGAAAAAAGATAGGATATGTACCGGATTATTTTGGTGTGTATGATAATCTTAAAGTAATTGAATATATAGAATTTTTTGCTTCTGCCTATAATATGATAGGCAGGGAAGCAGAAAGAAAATGTTTAAGACTTCTTGATGAACTTGGGCTTTCTAATAAGTTAGATTTTTTTGTGGATGATCTTTCAAGAGGACAAAAGCAGAGGCTTTGTCTTGCACGTGCCCTTATACATGAACCGGAACTTTTAGTGCTTGATGAGCCTACATCAGGAATGGATCCAAGAGCTAGAATAGAGATAAGAAAACTTCTTAAAAGACTGCATGAACAAGGACAGACTATAATAATAAGTTCACATATTCTACATGAAATTTCGGAACTTGTAACCGGACTTGCCGTTATTGAGGAAGGAAAAATAGTTATGAGCGGCAGTATAGAAAGTATAGAAAGAAAAATACATATAGAAAACCCTATAATAATGAAGGTAAAGGAAGGGATGGACATAGCAACTGAAATTTTGAAAGAAGATGAAGCAGTACTTAGTCTTACAATAACAGAAGATAATGAATTTTATATAAGTTACAGCGGTAAAGAAGAAGATGAAGGTTATCTGTTGAAGAAAATAGTGGAATCCGGAGTGTTGGTGTCATCATTTAGCAGGCGTGGGCATGATTTGGAATCTGTATTTATTAAGATAATGGAGTAGATATGATAAAATACAAAACTAATGCGTTATATGTAAAAGAGCTTAAACAGTCGGTAAGGAGTATTAAATTTCCTATAACCTTAGGTCTGTATTGCTTTACACTTGCAGTTATCGGACTTTTTACCTTGGTTGCAGTATCGGGTTCAGGTTATTCTATTTATAGTGCTTATACAATTAAGCAGGATTTTATAGTATTTTATTCGATACTATTTGGTTTGGAATTTGGACTTGCATTATTTGCCGTACCGGCACTTGCAGGCGGTACAATATCAGGTGAGAGGGATCATGGAACTCTTGATATGTTGCTTGCCACTAATCTTGGAACTTGTAAAATAATTATGGGAAAGCTTTTTTCTGCTATAAGCAGGCTGATGTTATATGTATTTTCAAGCCTTCCGGTACTGTCACTGATATTTACTATGGGAGGTGCAGGTTTAGGAGATCTTGGAAAATACATTTTGTTAATAATGCTTATGTCCTTATATATAGGAAGTTTTGGAATACTTATGTCAACTGTTTTTAGGAAAACAAGCACAGCTACCGCAGTTACCTATATATGGGTTATGTTTATGACATTGGGAACGATTTTTGTTACTTTTATAAGTAATGTGTTTTCATTTGTAGATAACAACTCATTAAATATTATTTTTATGTTAAATCCTATAGTAACACTGTTTGCACTTTTAGATATGCAGATAGGGCTTCCTGAAATGATAGGAAATTATATAAATTTTAAAAATAGTAGTGATTTTATTATGCGAAACTGGTTTGTAATAAGTCTTTTGGTTCAGACAGCTGTTGCTGTAATAAATATAATTCTTGCAAATTATCTGTTAAATCCTTTTAAACGGAAAGCGAAGAGATGAGGCGTAAAAATCTTTTTGAGAGTTTTACCGTATTATATTTGGTTTCGTACTCGGTTTTGCTTAGCCCGTCTATATAATTTAATTCATAATTTCTTATAAAGCCTTTGGAAACAAGCAGATTGGCAGCTTTATTATAGGCTATGGCAGCCATAGTTTCATCTTCATAACGCCCTACAATTACAGAGCCTTTGATATGTATTTTGACTACATAGGAAGGCTTTGGAAAATTTTTTTCTAACCTGACTCCGGTATAACGATTAATAATTTTAAGGTTTTCATATCTGAAATCTAAATTATCTCCATTTAAGAAAACATAATCTTTTCCGGGTACAGCAAAACTTCTTATGCCATATCGATGCATGATGTTGACCTGCATACCATAATCCGCTACAAAAAAGTGTCTGCCTCTTCTTATAATCTTGTGATGAGAGTAATAGAAAAGATCTTCAGCCGAAAACTTCATTACTTCTGAAGGTGAGAGATAATATTCAAAAAATTTTCGCCTCAAGTATATAGGATTTTTGATATAAAGCCCGTTATCACGGAAATTAATTATAGTTATCCATTTTTCAAAAGATAGATTTATATTCTCATCATAATCATTAAATGATTTATTTCTATTATCTGAAATTAAAGCTAAAGCCTCATTGTATGCAGCATTTGCAGATTCCATATCACCAAAGCTTCCTAGACTGATATGCTTGGATTTATATGTGAAAGAGGCGGTAAAACGGTCATTTCCATTAGAATCAACTCTTTTATATACACCTTTTAATAATTGCTTCATTATTAATACCTCTTGAGTGTTAATGATAAACTAAAATTTATGGTATCATGCTTTGAAATATCTGTCAAAAGAAGTTAGAAAAAATCAAGTTAAAATATGCACAAAATTATACGATTGTAGCATTATAAAATTATAAAAAATTTATATAGACAAAAATTATACTTATATAAAATATTTGCTGAATACCCAAAAATAAGCTTTTTTATTGACAAAACAGATTTTGAGCATTATACTTACGGACATAGCTTATGTAACAAATTTGTAATATATTTGCAATATATACATAAACTATTAAAAGTAATTGGAATATTAGCTTTAAAAGTTTGTAGGAGAATGTAATGAAAAAAGGATTCAAATGGTTTTTTTTAGGAACAACAACACTTTGTATGACTCTTAGTATGTTGCCGCCGGCTCATTTATATACGGTGAAGGCGGAAGATGTTCAGCTTGAGGAGATTAAAATTGAAGAAACGGACAGCGATTCGTATGATGAAATGAATGAAGAGCTGAGATTACAGCAGATAAAAGAGGAGAAAATTGCGGCAGCAGAAAAGGAAGAGGCAAGGAAAGCTGCCGAAGCTGAGGAGAAAGCAGAAAAAGCAAGAAAAAAAGCGGAAAAAGCTAAGAAGAAGGCTGAGGAAGCAAAGAAAAAAGAGGAAGAGGCAAAAAGAAAAGCTGAGGCTGATAAAAACGCATATAATATTAAGATGACAGCTAAAGATAAAGAAAACCTTTATCGCCTTGTGCAGTCTGAAGTAGGCTATATGGATGAGAAGAGTAAGCTTTATGTAGCTAGTGTAGTATTAAATAGAGTTAAAAATTCAAAATTTCCTAATACGGTAACAGGGGTAGTTATGGCACATAACCCAAGAACAGGAGTTTATCAGTTTTCGCCTGTTAAGCCGGGAGGAAGATTTTGGAGATGTGAAGCTACCGAAGAAACTATAAAAGCAGTCGATAAAGTGCTTAAAAATGGAGATTATTCTAATGGAGCAATCGCTTTTGTAGCAAAAAAATATACAACTTATAAGGCAGCGTCATGGTTTGATAATACACTTCATCATCTTTTTCATCATAATGGACAGGATTATTACAGATACAGATAAGTTTAACATAATATTTTGTAAAAAGGACTTTCGGGATACCACCCTAAGTCCTTTTTTATATGTATACCTTACAAAAATCTTACAAAAAATTAAAGTAAGTGATAAGAACTATATTTTATGCTATAATATACAAATGCAAGTACACAAGTATAAAATATATCATAGAGGATAATTGGATTTGAGGGGTAAAATATGAAACTTAAAGGAAGAATAGTGGTATCATTCATGGTAGTTATGATAATACCGTTAATTCTTATTAATGTGGCATTTTTTACTATAATAAAGACCAGGTTTTCACTGATAGGTGAGAAAACATCTGTTCAGGCTAACAGTATAATAACATCCATATCAAATCCGATGAGTTATATAAGCAGGCTGATAGCTAAAGACTATAATGAGCTTTTACACTGTCTTAAAGAGACACCGAAACGCTTGGAAGATGTAGAATACTTGGATGATTTCTCAGAAAAAATAGTTAAAAAATATTCATATATCTATGTTATGAGAGGCACAAAACTGCTTTATGGAAAAAATATGATACTTTATAACAAGTTTGGTTATGAGTTTCCAATCTATACAAGTGAAGGTGAGGAAAGCAGGGGATATTTTGAAGATGGCGGTTTTCATGTGATAGTAAGATTTCTCGGAGCATCTAAGAGTAAACTTAATGTATTTTTTGTGACTAATATATCAGAACTTGAAAAAGAGTCGAAACTGGCTTGGGGACAGCTTACGGCAAGTTTTGTGCTTATTATGCTGTTTACAGGGCTTGTACTTTCATACTGGCTATATAAGAGTATTGCTAAGCCGATAGGTAGTTTAAGAAATTCTACAAGGGATATAATAAAGGGAGATTTAAATACTGAAATTACAAGACATAGGAAAGATGAAATTGGTGAGCTTGCAGATGATTTTAATAATATGAGAGAGCATATTCATAAGCTCTTAGATGACAGTCTTGTAAAAAAACAGAATATGAAAGAAATGATAGTAAATATTTCACATGACTTAAAAACACCGCTTACTGTAATCAAAGGTTATGCAGAGGGGCTTAGGGAAGGAGTTGCCAATACTCCTGAGAAACAGGACAAATATTTAAGTATCATATATTCTAAAGCTGTAGAGATGAACAGTCTTATAGAGGAACTTTCTACCTATGCTAAAATTGATATGGATGAGGTATCATATAATTTTATAGCATTTGATGTTAATGAATACTTAAAAGAGGGATTTGAGGAAATAAGAACTGATTTGGAAATCAATAACTTTGAGGTATATTTCCATCCGTATTTTGGCGGAAATCTTTCTGTAATAGCAGATGCTGCCCAGTTAAAAAGGGTGGTAAACAATCTTATTTCAAATTCTAAAAAATATGCGGCTAAAGATAGAAAAGGAAGGATTGACATAAGAGTAGGTGTTATACAGAAATTTGTAAGAATTTCGGTAGAGGACAACGGAATGGGAATACCTAAGGAGAATCTGTCAAAAATATTTAATAGGCTTTATAGAGTGGATGAGTCAAGAAATTCTAAAATAGGTGGAAACGGTCTTGGCTTAGCTATTGTGAAAAAAATAATAGAAGACCATAGCGGAAAAATATGGGCGGAAAGTGTTGAAGGTAAAGGAACAAAAATAATTATGCTTTTAAGAAATGCCAAGTACAGCAGTATAAAAGAGGTTGAAGAATATAGATTGCAAAACAGCAATATCAAATATATCAGATAAAGGAGAGAAAATTGAGCAGAATATTGATAATTGAAGATGAAGAGGCTATTGCGGAAATTGAAAAAGATTATCTTGAACTTTCTGATTTTGAAGTTGTAATAGAAGAAGATGGAGAAAAAGGCTTGAGAAAAGCACTTGAAGAAGATTTTGATTTAATTATTTTGGATGTTATGCTACCGGGAAAAGATGGTTTTGAAATCTGTAAAGAAGTAAGGCAGGAGAAAAAAATTCCAATACTTATGGTTTCTGCAAAGAAAGATGATATAGATAAAATACGCGGATTAGGGCTTGGAGCTGATGATTATTTGTCAAAGCCGTTTAGTCCGAGTGAACTTGTGGCAAGAGTAAAGGCTCATCTTGCAAGATATTCAAGGCTTGTTAATTCGTCCGGTGAAAGAAATTGTTTTATAGATATAAGGGGAATAAGAATAGACCGTACAGCAAGAAGAATATTTATTAATGAGGAAGAAAAAAGCTTTACTACCAAAGAATTTGACTTGCTTACATTTTTAGCGGATAATCCCAACCATGTGTATTCAAAAGAGGAACTTTTTAGAGAAGTATGGGGAATGGAATCTGTAGGAGACATAGCTACAGTAACGGTTCATATTAAAAAAATTAGAGAAAAGATAGAAAAAGATACGGCAAACCCACAGTATATTGAAACTATATGGGGAGTCGGATATAGGTTTAAGTTATGATGCAGGATGTCAAAATTCTTTATGAAGATGAGGAAGTTATAGTATGTATAAAGCCTGCCGGGTTTTTATCACAGGGAGATAAGGCAGGCAATAAAGATTTAGTAAGAGAACTGAAAAAATATATAGTGCTTAAAGCTGTAAAAAACAGGGTAAGATTGTCCGTAGAACCATATATAGCCGTAGTGCACCGACTTGACAGAAATGTAAGAGGGATAATGGTATATGCAAAGACAAAGAGGGCTGCTGCAGGACTTTCAAAGCAGATAAGTGAAAATAAGATTTTGAAGAAATATTTGGCAGTAGTAAGCTTTGATTCTAAAAAAATTAACCCTGAACCGGGTGTCTTTAAGAATAGAACAGACTATCTTATTAGCGACAAAGTAAAAAATATATCCATAGCTGTGGAAAAAGAGAGAGAAAGTGCAGAAAAAGCGGAGCTTAA
This sequence comes from uncultured Catonella sp., assembly GCA_963539695.1. Taxonomy (GTDB): domain Bacteria; phylum Bacillota; class Clostridia; order Lachnospirales; family Lachnospiraceae; genus Catonella. The sequence continues at coordinate 18,207 of CAUTOC010000030.1, forward strand.
TTATAAAATAATAAAAATATCGGGAAATAAAGCACTTGTGGAGATTGAACTGATAACAGGAAGGCATCACCAGATAAGACTTCAGATGTCAAAAGTATTTAACGGTATAGCAGGTGATACAAAATATAATCCGGATTATAGGCAGGTAGAAGGCTGGTGTGAGCTTGCACTTGAAGCAGTTGAACTTTCATTTACACATCCTGTAAGTAAGGAGAGGATGTGTTTTGCAATACCGGCAGAAGGAAAAGAGTTTGGAGAGATTTAATGCAGAACATCATTTATAAATTTATAATTATGATACTTATATTTATTCTGTCAGCAGGGTATTTTATAAGTAATATTAAAGAAACATCGTATACCGGTAAAGTAGAAACTACGGAAATGTCTGAGGCAAGTTTTCCTACTGTATGTATGTTAAGAGGAGATAAGGAGATTAACCTTTTGCATGGCTACGGACAGGAACTTGACAGTTTTGGTATAAGGAAGGAGATTACTCCTCTTGAAAATAATAAAAATATAGATTTTATAATAAATGCTTACAACAGCAAGATTATAAGAGTAGAATATGAAGTTAAAGATAAAATAGACAATATCATTATATCAAGTGGAGAAACAGATGCTGCAGAGGCGGATGAAACGGGGAGGCAGAAGTTTTCTATAAAGTTGGATACCGAACTTTCACAAGGAACGGATTTTATACTTAAATTAAGGCTTGTAAATGAAGACGGAAAAAAATATGTATTTTTTACTACTGTAAAATTTATAAGAGGAGATAAATTTATAGAAAATTATAATTTTGCAGAAAAATTTTGGAGAGCAACTCTTAGTAAAACTGATGAAAAAGCTATAAAACCTTATTTGGAATCAGACGGAAGTATGGATAATGTAAACTTTGCTTATGTAAATATACATTCTTCATATAATATTGTTACTTGGGGAAAAGTAGCACTGGAGGCACTTACCGAGCCTTCTGTAACAATAACGGAAAACTCTGAAAATATAACGGGTATAGTATATAAGTATATAGCAAAGACTAAAGGAGAACTTCCTAATTATTATCTGGTTAAAGAATATTATAGAATAAACAGATTTGAAAATACTACATATTTATTGGCGTTTGAAAGAAAAGCTGAAGAGATTTATAATCCTGAAAAAACTTCTGTTTCGAAAAGCCAGTTAAAATTGGGGATTACCGGAAAACCTGATGTTGGTTACAGCATAGATAAAGAAAATAAATTTATTGCTTTTGTAAGGGAAAGAGCTGTTTGGTATTATGAAACAAAGGAAAATAAAATAAAGAGAATTTTTTCATTTATAGGAAATGATTTTTCAGATGAAAGAACTTATTATAACAATCACAGTATTAAAGCACTTAGGATGGAAGAGAATGGAGATTTTTATTTTATAGTATACGGTTATATGAATCGAGGAGTATATGAAGGAAAGACAGGAATAGTTCTTTATAAATATTTAAGAGATGATGACAGGATACAGGAACAGGCATATATACCTGTAAATCTTCTGGCACAATTTTTTGAGGGAGGATTGTCAGATTTTAGTTTTGTAAGTTCAGAAAAGTTTTTTTATTTTTCATTATATGACAAGATTTATTCATACAGCCTTATAAAAAGAAAGCTTTATGTTATGGCGGAGAATATTTCAGGAGGCTCATATTTGGCAATTTCTGAAAATAACCATGTGATATGGCAGGAAACTCCCAACATCACAAAGACAAAGAAAATTATAATTATGGATCTTGAAACTAGAAAAAAAACTGAGATAAAGGCTCCAAAACAGACGGTATTAAGGCTTTTGGGTAAAATTTCAAATAACTTTGTATATGGTGTTGCGTTTGAAAAGGATATAATTAATGGTAAGGATGGTAATATAATTATACCATATAAAAAGATTATAATAGCCGATATATCCGGTGAAAGTCTGAAAACTTATGAAAGAAAAAAGACTTATATTACAGGGATAAATATTGTAAATGATACAGTTGAACTTGAAAGGGTGAAAAAGCAGAAAGGCGAGCTTGTAAGGATTAAAATTGACCATATTCTGAATAATGTAGTGAAGCAGGATAGAGAGATTGCTGTAGTTGACAGAAGGACTGATAAATATTTAACAGAGTATTACCTTACATTGCCTTATGGGATAAACCTTGAAAATAATCCTGAAATACACAGTTCTACACTAAATACCGTAATAACAAGAGATTTGACCATAAGGCTTGGAGAAGACGGCAAGGAGAATAAGGACAGGTATTTTGCCAATATAGCAGGTGACTTTGCAGTATCTTCGTATAAGGCAGCGGATATGATAAAGCTGGCAGACAAAAATATGGGATATGTACTTGATATGGCAGGGAATCTTGTGTGGGAGCGTGGTAGGATAAGTACTTCTGCTGAAGCCGATGAGACAGATGTTGACTATATTTATGATGAGGATGACAGCATACATTCTGCAATAAGACTTTTACTGACTGCAAAGGGAATCTATATTTCAAGTGAGGATTTAAACAAGGGAAATACTGTACTTGATGTGCTTAAATCCCAAACAGAAATTACACCTATTAATCTTTCAGGAGTAGATTTTAATAATATTTTTTATTATATAGATAAAGGAAATCCTGTAATTGCGATGAAGGATAATAAAAATGCTGTTTTAATTACAGCTTATACGCCGCAAAGCATAGAAGTTATGGATGTAAAAACAGGAAAGAAAAATTTTATGGATAAGAAGGAGGCAGAGAGTATGTTTAAGCTGGCAGGTAATATTTTTATTTCTGCCTTAAATTAGGAGGATCAGATATGTATGATGTGATTGTTATAGGAGCAGGTTATGCCGGTGCGGTTTCAGCCAGAAAGCTTGCAGAAAAAGGAAAGAAGATACTTATTATAGAAGAAAGAAATCATGTTGGAGGTAATGCGTTTGATGAGCCTGATGAGCATGGAATATTAATACATACTTATGGACCGCATATTTTCCATACAAAAAATAAAAAAGTATATGAATTTTTGGAGCAATTTACAGAATGGATTCCGTATCATCATAAGGTAGTAGGAAATGTATATGGTAAATTCATACCGATTCCGTTTAATTTAAATAGCATAAGGATGGTATATGAAGAGAAGAGAGCAGATAGACTTATAGAGAAACTTATAAACCGATATGGTAAGGAAACTGCAATTCCTATTTTGAAACTTCGTGAAAATACAGATGCAGATATAAGGGAGCTTGCAGAGTATGTTTATGAAAATGTATTTGTAAAATATACGGGAAAACAGTGGGGAGTAAAGCCGGATGAAATAGATGCGGCAGTCACAGCCAGAGTTCCGGTTATATTAACCGAGAAAGACGGATACTTTACCGATGAATATCAGGCTATGCCTAAGGAAGGTTATACTAAGCTTTTTGAAAAAATGCTTACCAATCCTAACATTGATATAAGGCTTAATACCTCTGCAAAGGATTGTATGAAGTTTGAAAATGGGAGAATTTTTTTTGAATCTATAGAATTTGAAGGTGAGGTTATATTTACAGGAATGGTAGACGAACTTTTCAACAGGTGCTTTGGCTCTCTTCCTTATAGGTCACTTAGATTTGAATGCAGTTACCATAATATAGCTTCATATCAGCCTGAAGCTGTTGTTAATTATACAGTTGATGAAGATTTTACAAGGATAACCGAATTTAAGAAAATGACAGGACAGACGGTACAGGGAACAACTATAATGAAAGAATATTCCCTAAACTTTGTACCTGATACAGAATTGATACCTTATTATGCAATATTAAATGATGAGAATAAAGCCCTCTATGCAAAATATGCGAAGCTTGCCTCTGAATATAAAAATTTACATCTTCTTGGCAGGCTTGCAGAATATAAATATTACAATATGGATGCAATAACAGAAAAAGCTTTAGAGCTTTGTGAAAGGATGAGATAATGAAAGTTTTAAGCGTTGCAATACCTTGCTACAATTCGGCGGAATACATGAGACATGCTATAGATACACTGCTTACGGGTGGTGAAGATATAGAAATTGTTGTGGTGGATGATGGCTCTACAAAGGATAATACTTTGGAGATTGCTAGAGAGTATGAGAAAAAATTTCCTAATATAGTAAAGGCTATACATCAGGAAAATGGAGGACATGGAAAGGCTGTAAATACAGGACTGGCTAATGCCGATGGAGTATTTTTTAAGGTGGTTGACTCTGATGACTGGGTGGATACGGAGGCTCTTGCTAAAGTTATGGACTTACTGCGTTTAGTTATAAGAGGAAATAAGGCACTTGACATGTTGGTATGTAATTATGTATATGAGAAAGTGGGTGAAGAACCGGGTACAGTCAGATATACTAATTGTTTACCTGAAAATGAATTTTTTACTTGGTCGGATGTAGGCAAGTTTAAAAATTCACAGTACATTCTTATGCACTCAGTATTTTACAGGACAGCTTTGCTTAAAGAAATAGGACTTAAACTTCCGGAGCATACTTTCTATGTGGATAATATTTTTGTATATACTCCGTTGCCTTATGTAAAAACCATGTATTATATGAACATAGATTTTTACAGGTATTTCATAGGAAGAAATGACCAGTCTGTAAATGAAAAGGTGATGATAGGAAGAATAGACCAGCAGCTTAAAATAACCAAAATCCTTATAGAATCACATGACTTGGGTAAAATGAAAGAACCGGGACTTAGAAGGTACATGACAAATTATATTGCAATTATGATGACTATTTGTACTGTTTTCCTTATAAAATCAGGAAAGCCTGAAAACCTTGAAAAAAAGAAAGAGATTTGGAGATATTTAAAAAAAGAAAATCCTAAGATGAACAGGATGATTAAACATACGCTTTTGGGAGCTATTATGGGAATGCCGGGTAAGGGCGGAAGAAAGATTATAATATGGGGCTATGAAGTTGCGAGGAAGATATATAAATTTAATTAAGGAGATATTTATGAAGAGGGATAAGCTTGCCTGTAATTGTGAAAATGTGACTTATGGGCAGATAATAGATTCTGTAAATTCCGGTGCTGAAACATTTGATGAGGTGTCAGAAATAACAGGTTGTGCTGCAGGTTGTGGCAAGTGCAGGGAGTTTATTGAGATTTTTGTAAGAAACTTGATCATGTTTCCGGAAGATAATTTGGAATAAATAAGAAAAAAGAATTTAAGTCGAATGAATTTATAGGAGGAATTATGTTAGAAATAGGGATGAAAGCACCGGATTTTAATTTACCTGATCAAAATGGGAAGTTACATTCTCTTTCAGAGTATAAAGGTAAAAAGCTGATTATTTATTTTTATCCTAAAGACAGTACACCGGGCTGTACTAAGCAGGCTTGCGGATTTTCTGAGAGGTATCCGCAGTTTGAAGAAAAAGGGACTGAAATTATAGGGATTAGTAAAGATAGTGTAGCTTCTCATAAAAAATTTGAGGAAAAGAATAGGCTGAGATTTACTATTTTATCAGACACTGAACTTACAGCCATAAAGGCTTATGATGTATGGCATCAGAAAAAAATGGCAGGAAGAGAATATATGGGAGTTGTAAGGACTACTTATCTTATAGATGAGGAAGGAATTATAATTAGAGCTAATGATAAAGTAAAGGCAGATAAAGATCCTGAAAATATGCTCAGTGAAATATAGTTTTGTTATAATAAGCAGAAGAGAAACTACAAGTTTTTCTCCTGCTTATTTTGAACTTAGGCAAATGACATTATGCGATCGGTCCAAGTAATAGAATCCATATACCAGTTGACAAGACGACTGCTGTCAATGCCGATTTCTTTGGAAAGCTCGTCTATATCTCCCCATTGTCCTTTTTCATATGCCTCTGCAAGTTTAAGTACAGGCTCTAGTGGACCTTCTCTTTTTACAAGGGCATCTTTTATATCATCACTTATTGACAAATCTTTCATGGCTTCTTCCATAGTAAGGTCAAGCATGGCATCGAGAACACTGAAAAGGCACATAAGAGATATTTCGGAAGTTCTGTGATATAAAGAACCACAATTATAGGCTACAAGTTCACCAAACTTAGAACGAATGAGAGAAGTGCGTATAAGTTCGTGAGGCTTATTTGCGGAGAGATCCTGAAGCATAATAATATGAACCCAACGTTCAAAATCTGAAAGTCCCATTTTAATAAGAGCAGATTTTAATCCTTTTTGTATATCATTTTCATTTCTTTTACTTACTATGTTTACCAGTCTGTATGCTACTGAAACATCAGTTTCCAGGATTTCTGAAAGTGCTTGGAATGAAGGATCATCACTGTGAAGTTCGTTAAGTATTCTTCTATATATGCTAATATCAGGTTTCTTTCCTTTAAGACCTGCAACGATTACAGGTTTACTGAAGAAATAGCCTTGAAACAGATGAAATCCCATTTTGCGGGCTTCTATAAATTCTTCTTCAGTTTCAACTTTTTCAGCAAGTAGGATTTTTTTACGCCTTATAGCTTCCCTTACTTCTTCTCGTATAGTATGAAGAGGTGTAGCAATAAGGTCATACTTAATTATATCTGCAATAGGTACAATTTTATAGTCTTTAACACTATGTATAAAATCGTCAAGGGCTATGCGGTATCCTTCTTTGTGTAAAGTTTCAAGACGGCGCATAAGACGCCTGTCTACTTTAACATCTTCTAATACTTCAACAATAAGGGTTGAAGGATCTACTAATTCTATTGAGCTGGATAATAAGGAATTGTAATTAAAATTTACAAAGGCTTTTTTCTTACCAACTATTTTTTCAACGCCTAATTCAAATAAACCTCCAAGTACAACGGCGGTTGAACCTTCAGCACTACTTCCTGTATAAGTTATGGAGCCGGTGCTATTTCTAAAAAGTAGTTCATAACCATATACTTCTTTAGCCTTGTCAAATATGGGTTGTCTCGCAATATACATATAGGCATCCCTTTCTAAAAGTAAAATATATGCACAATATTATAACGCATATCATTATAACACTATTTATACAATTTGTTAAGTGAAAAATAAGTGTATAATCTCTAAAAGTATTGCCATATTTTTATCACGAAGCTATATTAAAATATTTATATATGAAACGGAGGTAAGATATGAAACTGGCGGAAGCATTGCAAGAAAGAGCGGATTTGGTAAATAACATAGAGAGACTTAGGTCAAGGGTAATAAATAATGCTCATGTGCAGGAAGGAGAAGAGTCTGCGGAAAACCCGAAAATACTTATAAAAGAGCTGAATAATTGTATAGAAAGGTTTGAATATCTTGTGGGCAAGATAAATAAAACCAATAATGAGACTAAAATAGGAGATATGACCATAACAGAAGTTATAGCCAAAAAGGATGCTCTTATTCTTAAAGCCTCGGCTTACAGGGATTTTGTGTATGAAGCAAGTAATATAACAGGAAGGGCAAGAGGAACTGAAATTAAAATTGTAGCAACTCTTAAAGTAACTGAGCTTCAAAAAGAAGTTGATAAGTTGTCTAAAGAAATCAGATTGCTTGACAATAGTCTTCAGGCTACTAACTGGAGTACGGAACTTATAGAGAATTAATAAAATATATTTAGTTGGTAGCAGATTAGGGCGAATGTAAAATTTTTTGAGCTTTGCTCATTAATAGGTGGTTGGCTCAAGGTAAGCCGGGGTTCGAGTCCCCGATGTTATTGTTATGACCATTATGGAGTACAAGTGTATAATTTATTTATGTTTATAAATTAAACCATACATTGACTAAGAAGCGAGGGTGGGTTCGGGGAGTAAGAGTTATTTTGTTATCTGTAATTATACAAGAGAGAATAAAGCATTACGAAAAATAGATTTGATATAAAAAATTCAACTATTAAGTAGACTAAGTAGATTTTAGATACCAATTTTAGAATTAAGGTAAATGCAAGCCGCAATAATTATGAATAGCTTAATATTTTGACAAAGATTTGTAGAATGATTTAAA
>CAUTOC010000031.1:0-25753 GCA_963539695.1 uncultured Catonella sp.
CCACCCCCCCCCCCCCACCCCCGACCTCACCCCCGCCCGCCCCGGATACACATAAGGAAATCTCCTGAACTGTAGTTTTCTGAATCTTATTATTATATGCAGAAACATCCAGCTTCGATTCATTTGAATATCCAATTAACACCGTAGCTACAAGTAATGATGCAAGTAAAATTTTTTTCTTTTTCATAAACTGTCTCCAATCTTCTAATAGCAATTATTTTCTTAAAAAAATCAGCTTAGCATTTATGGAATTGATTTCCATTATTGTACTATAAATAACATTAATTATCAACTAGTTTTGTGTTATTTATCATTATTAGCATTATAAAATTACTATTTTAACTAGTATAGTTACAAGCTAAAACTATCAAACAATTACAGCTTTGTAATAATAAAATATACAAAAAAGCCACTTCCATTTATAAGTGGCTTATATTGTTTACCTTAATTAAGCTTCAACTTTAACGATCTCTTTTTTGTTGTAAGAACCGCAAGCCTTGCACACTCTGTGAGGAACCATAAGCTCTCCGCAGTTACTGCACTTAACAAGTGCCGGAGCACTCATCTTCCAGTTTGCTCTACGAGCATCTCTGTGTCCCTTTGAACTCTTATTCTTTGGACAGATTGACATGTGAACACCTCCCTTATCAATACTTTATACATTGTATTCAAAAGGATTTATCACATAGATAATAATCCTCGAATAAACAATAAAATTTCATACCCATGTATTCTACAAAGATTTAAACAATTTGTCAAGTATTATTTTACAAGTGCCAATGTATCTTTTGCAATAGAAAGTTCTTCATTTGTAGGAATGACAAATACTTTAACCTTGCTGTCAGGAGTAGAAATAAGCATATTTTTACCTCTTTCCTTATTTGCATTGTCATCTATTTTTATTCCGAGATACTCAAGATTTGCACAAATATCTTTTCTGGTATGAGCACCGTTTTCACCTACACCGGCTGTAAATGCTATAGCATCCACGCCATTCATAGCTGCTACATAAGCACCGATATATTTAATTACCCTATATTTAAAAGCATCATTGGCAAGCTTTGCTCTTTCATTTCCTTCCGTCTCGGCTTTATCAATATCTCTAAAATCACTTGATACACCGGAAATTCCTAATACACCGGATTTCTTATTAAGAATATTAAGAATTTCATCTATGCTCTTATTCTCGTGATTTGCAATAAACTGAATCACAGCAGGATCTATATCACCCGATCTGGTTCCCATGATAAGACCTTCAAGCGGCGTAAGTCCCATAGATGTATCTACACACTTTCCGTCTACAGAAGCTGAAATAGAAGAACCGTTTCCAAGGTGGCAAACTATAACCTTTCTATGACCTTCAGGAAGTTCTCCAAATCTTATTGTTTCAGCAGAAACAAACTTATGACTTGTTCCGTGGAAACCATAACGACGAATAGAATATTTCTCATAATATTCATAAGGAATAGCATACATATATGCCTTAGGCGGCATAACCATGCCGAAACCTGTGTCAAATACCGCTACATTAGGTGTATTAGGCATAGCTTCCTCACAAGCCTCTATACCCATAAGATTTGCCGGGTTATGAAGAGGTCCGAGATCGAAACAATCTTTAATTACCTTCTTAACATCTTCATTTACAATTACAGGATCACTATAAACTGTACCTGCATGGAGCACTCTATGACCTACAGCCGCTATCTCAGATACATCAGAAATCACACCATGTTCTTTGTCTGTAAGAGCATCCATAACAAGCTTAACAGCTACAGTATGGTTAGGCATTTTATGCTCAAGTACAAAATCCTCTTTTCCTACTGCCTTATGTGTAAGCATTGAACCGTCGATATTTATTCTTTCACAAAGCCCCTTTGCTATTACCTCTTCTGTATCCATATCAATGAACTGATATTTAAGAGAAGAACTTCCGCAATTAAGTACCAAAATTTTCATAACATTTACCCCTTTTATATTTTTTTATCCCAAATTATTCATAAAATATCAAGAAAGCTTAAACCTCATATTATAAATAATCAAGGTATAATAATTACATCTGTGCCTGAACAGCGGTTATAGCAACTACACCTACTATATCACTTGCAGAACAACCTCTTGAAAGGTCGTTTACAGGACCTGCGATTCCCTGTGTAAGAGGGCCGTAAGCTTCAGCTTTTGCAAGACGCTGAACCAATTTATAACCGATATTACCGGCATCGAGATTAGGAAAAATAAGTGTATTGGCATGACCCGCAACCTTACTTCCCGGAGCCTTAAATTCACCGACAGAAGCAACAAGTGCCGCATCAAGCTGTAATTCGCCGTCAAGTGCAAGTTCGGGATTTTCTGCCTTAGCAAGTTTTGTAGCTTCCTGCACCTTAGTAACATCGTCATGTTTAGCTGAACCCATAGTTGAATATGAAAGCATAGCTACTCTTGGCTCAGCCTGAACCAATGCCTTAAATGATTCCGCTGAAGACTTAGCTATAGCTGCAAGTTCTTCTGCATTTGGATTTTGGTTAAGTCCGCAGTCGGAAAATACAAATGTTCCTTTCTCACCCATATCACAATTAGGAACTTCAATTATAAAGAAAGATGAAACCAGCTTAGTACCGGGCTTAGTTTTAAGTATCTGAAGACTAGGTCTTAATGTATCTGCGGTAGAATGGCAGGCACCTGATACAAGTCCGTCCGCATCCTTCATCTTAATCATCATTACACCAAAATAGGTATTACTTGCGGTAAGTATCTTTTTTGCCTCTTCTTCCGTCATACCTTTACTTTTCCTAAGTTCTACCAATGCTGCTACATAGGCATCTAACCTGTCACTATTCTTAGGATCAATTATCTTAGCGCCGGTTACATCAAATCCACCCTTCTTAGCATCCTCTAAAATTTTCTCCTCTTTTCCAAGAAGAACAAGCTCTGCAATTCCTTCTTTAAGAACCGAATCGGCAGCTTCCAATGTCCTCATATCTTCACTTTCAGGAAGAACTATTACCTTTTTTGAAGCTTTTGCTTTAGCTTTAATTTGCTCAATAAACGACATAACTTTTGCTCCTTTCAAACTATGTAAAATCAAAAAATATTATAAATATTATGGTAAAATGCGTTTAAAAGTAAAATTTCTTGTATTCTTTAGCATTTTGCCCTAATTATCATTATAAACCCTTTATGAAAAACATACAATGGATAGTTGAGAAAAAAATATAAATATATTAAAATGATTGTAAAAAAATACATTAAATTTGGGAGATTTATGGTAAATAATAAAAAAACAGCAGCAATAATCGCAGAATACAATCCATTTCACAACGGACATGCTTATCATATTGAAGAAACAAAAAGACTTACAGGTGCACAGTACATCATAATACTAATGAGCGGAAACTATGTCCAAAGAGGTGAACCTGCCATAATAGACAGATATTTGAGGGCAAAATCCGCCCTTTTATCGGGTGCAGATGCTGTATTTGAGCTACCTATAACCGTATCAACAGGAAGTGCTGAAACTTTTGCAGACGGTTCAACAGCTCTTGCGGAAAAATTAGGTATAGTTGATTATTTATCTTTCGGTGCGGAAAATGCCAACATATCAGAACTAATAAATTGCAGTAAACTCCTGATAGAAACAAATCATGACAAAGACATCTCTAAACTTATGTCGGCAGGTCTTACCTATCCCGAAGCCAGATATAAATATCTTATGGAAAACGGATATGAAAAAGAAGCTAATTTACTTAAAACCTCAAATAACATACTGGCTATATCTTATTTAAATAAGCTTCACAGGCTAAATTCAAAAATCAAACCGATAGCTATTAAAAGAGCCGGAGTTTTACATGACGAAGAAATTTGTTCCGACAAAAACTTGACTATTGCCTCTGCTAAAGCAATCAGGCAGGATTTACACACAAATTCGGGTGAAATAAGCCTTAAATATATTCCTAATGCCACAAAAAGCATATTAAATCCAACCGGAAATTATATAAAGAATAATGATTTTTCTGATATTTTATTTTATAAATTAGGAAAAATTATTTACAAAAATGATAAAAAAAATGCTGTAAAAATTTTGAGTAAATACAGTGATGTAACTGAAGATCTTGCTGCCAGAATTTATAATTTATTCGGCAAAGCAACCTCATACGATGAATTTTCAGCCTCTTTATGGTCTAAAAATTATACTTATGCCAGAATAGACAGAGTTTTACACCATATAATAGGGGGCATTACTAAAGAACTGATAAATATTAATAAACCCTATAATCTTTGTCCTTATATAAGACCTCTTGCAATCAAAAATGAAGCTATGGATATATTAAATGCTGTAGGTAAGATTGTAAAAAATAATACAAATGCAGAATTAATAACAAGAATTGGTGATGTAGACAAACTAAAAAATAATGCAGCCATAGAAACCTTTAATATTACAAGGTTTATGACTGCTCTATATAGCCAAATTTCATTTAACAGCTACGGAATAAAAACTCACAACGAAACTACCCAAAGTTTTATTTTCCGTTTTTCTTGAACGAAAACTTCTTTGCAAAGTCGTAAAGTTCCTCATCTTCGTCCTCATCGTCCTCATCTTCAAAATCATCTTCGCTTTTAATACTGACTCTGTTATCTTTTGATGATACAGAGTCTTCTTCCTCCTCAAAATCATCAGAATTAACATTTACAGCGAACTCATCTTCTGAATTTTCAGATATATTCTCATCCTCTGACTCTTCATCATAGCGAACAACTTCTCTTGCATCAAGCAGCTGAGCAGTTAACTCTCCTCTGTTGCTTTGTATAATCTCCAAGTTATTTTTAAGAGTATCTATAACACTGTTGGAATTATCTATGGTTATATTCAGATTGTGAGAAACCATTTTTTCCACTGTAGCAAGCATTTCTTCCGCATAAGATAGAGCTCCGATTTTTATTTGAGCTGCCATATCTTCCGCTTCCTTTATTACATAATCTGCTTGCTTTTCAGCGTCAGCCACAATATAATCGGCTTCTTTTTCCGCTGCAATTACAATTTCATCGTCTTTAACAATTTCTTTAAGTTTCTCTTCTGCCGCAGCCTCTATCTTTGCAGCTTTACTCTTAGCTGCCTTTAACATTTCATTTTTAGCATTAGTAATCTTTTCAGCTTCTTCTAATGTACCGGGAAGTGCCTGTCTTAACTGGTCAACATAATCAAGCAGTCTTTCCTTAGAAATCTTTATTTTATCTTTTGATAAAGGTCCTGCATTATGACTGTCAATATAGTCCGACATTCTATCAATGATTTTAAATATCTTATTATCTGTCATAGCTAATTCTCCAAATTTATTTTTTTCTTAAAAACAAATGTCTGTTATTTTTATATAATTTATCTTTAACAATTTTAAGCCCAAGTTCATCTATATAATAAAAATCTGTATTCTTATTTGCTTCAACTATAATTATAACATCTTCGTCAAGTATTTGGGAAGTCATAAGTGAATTAAGTATTCCCTGCTCTAATCCTTGATTATAAGGAGGGTCTACAAAAACAATATCAAATTTTTTCTTTTCAAGTTCCAGTGCTCTTATACCTGATAAAACTTCCATTTTTAAAATCAAAGCCTTATCTGTAAATTTAGTCTTATCAACATTAGCCTTAATACATTTTACAGCTTCATCAGATTTTTCAACAAATGCTGCAAAATCAGCTCCTCTGCTTAAAGCCTCCACCCCTATCTGACCGCTTCCTGCAAAGAGATCTAAAAATGATGAACCTTCCACATAACCTTGCAGCATATTAAACAATGTTTCTTTAATCTGATCAGATGTAGGCCTTGTTTCTAAACCTTTGGGTGTAATAAGCGGAACACTTCTTGCACTGCCTGCTATAACTCTCATTATATATCACCTTTTCCTAAAATTCAAAGTCTTCAGCTGTTATTACCGACAAATCTTCTATTGTCGGTTCATCAAACCTTGATAACCTGTTAGCCTGTCCTACAAGCATTTTCTCAAAAAGATTTCTTATCCCTCTCGCATTTCCAAAAATTCTATTAGCAGTCTCACTCATATCTGAAAGATAATTTCTAAGCTTTTCTACCGCTTTATCTTCAAGCTGCATTTCCATTTTCTCTGCCATTGAATACATAATTGCTATAAGTTCATCTTCATTATAGTCCTTAAATTCAATAAATTTATTAAATCTGGAAATAAGTCCCGTGTTTGTTTGAAGAAAATCATTCATTTCCTTCGTATAACCTGCCACTATAACTACCAAATCATCTCGATGGTCTTCCATAAGTTTAACAAGAGTATCTATGGCTTCACCTCCAAAGTCATTTGCAGCTCCCGGAGATGAAAGTGAATAAGCTTCATCTATAAATAATACCCCGCCCAAAGCTTTATTGATAACCTCAGTTACTTTAAGAGCCGTCTGCCCGACATAACCGGCTACCAAGCCTGAACGGTCAACTTCTACAAGTCCGCCTTTGGAAAGTACACCAAGCTCCTTGTAAATACTTGCTATCAGTCTTGCTACTGTTGTTTTTCCTGTTCCGGGACTGCCTGTAAATACCATGTGATATGACATATCCGGAGATGGCAAACCCTTTTTCTTTCTAAGCTGTCTGATATTTATAAGGTTTATTAATGAATGAACTTCATTCTTAACTTCTTCTAATCCTACAAGTGCTTCAAGTTCACTTACTAACTCATCAATCCTCTTTTTTCTGTCTTCCTCCTTAAAGGGAATAGGTTCAGAAACAGCTGCTTTAGACAATTCATCACTTTTTACAGACTGTTCGTTTGCCGTAACTTCTTTAAGTATCGGAACTACTTCATCCGAATTATCTTTTTCCTTCTTCTTTTCACTTTCATCTTGAAATCCTTCACCCGGCATAGTAATATCCCCGGAGGCTTTGCGAAAAAGATATCTCTCATTTATACGCTCCGCTCTTTCGGAAAAGAAAACAAATGCTTGTACCGAATTATAATAATCCATTATAAACTGCGGCAGAAACTCGTCTCTATTAGCATTCAGATAAGACATAGCCACAATTATATTTAATATCATATCAACATAAGCTCTTGACATATTAGAATTTTTTTCTCTGTCACGCAAAGAACAAAGCTGCATTATAATCGGAGGTGCTTTTACTACCGCATCAGCCTGTCTTATTATTTCACTGCTAATATCTTCAACTTCTGAAATATCATACTGTTTACTGTCCGGAAGTGATACAATGAACTTTACCTCATCCTCACCTAATTTGCCGCCATATATTGCGATGTTTATTAAGAGTGACTGTATATACAAATCTAAAGTCTGAAAAATAGTTTTGTGAAGAATCTTCTCTGCCTGCATAAAATAACCTTCACACTCTAATTTTGTACAATAACCAATAAGTGCTCTGTAATTTGCCTTAGCTATATCAAAGACCTGTCCTGCATTTGTGTACATAAACATCCCCTATCTATTAATATACTCTAAAGAGTTATTACATCTTCTTCATAAAGATAATCATTTTTATAAAAACTGTTTCCTCTATAATAACATTCATTTTTGATTTTGTCACTCATGCATTTTACAGTTTCTGAAGTAAGTTTTAAAATATCCGCATCACCGATTATATCTCCTAAATTAAATGCCATTTCCCCACTCTGTCTTATTCCAAAAACATCTCCCGGACCACGCAATTTCATATCCTCTTCCGCTATCTTAAAACCGTCATTTGAATTATTAAGTATATTCAGTCTTTCCATAGCCTCTTTTGCAGTATTTCCTGACATAAATATACAATAAGATTGAGCATTTCCTCTGCCTATTCGTCCTCTTAACTGATGAAGGGAAGCAAGACCGAATCGGTCAGCATTTTCGATCATCATAACCGTTGCATTCGGCACATTTACCCCTACTTCTACAACTGTAGTAGATACTAAAATATCTATATTACCATTAGAAAATTCTCCCATAATCCAATTTTTCTCATCATTTTTCATTTTACCATGTAAATATCTTACTTTCGCATTTGAACCGATTATTGATGTCAATTCTTCCGTATAGCTTATTACATCTGAAAGTTCATCATTTTCTTCGGATTTTTCCACCATAGGACAGATTATATAAACCTGATGTCCTTTATTTACTTCGTTTAAGATAAATTTATATGCTCTAAACCTGTAATCTTCATCCACCACACAGTTTTTAACAGGCAATCTTTCAGCAGGAAGTTCGTTTACTATGGAAATATCCAAATCGCCATATAAAATTACTGCTAATGTTCTTGGTATAGGTGTTGCACTCATAACTAAAATATGCGGTTCATTACCTTTATTAGCAAGTTTTTCTCTCTGTTTTACACCAAAACGATGTTGTTCATCCGTCACAACTAATGCCAGTTTATCATAAACTACCTTTTCCTGAATAAGAGCATGTGTTCCAATTATTATATCAGCCTCATGGTTTTCTATTTTAGACAAAATTTCTTTTCTTTCCTTCCCTTTAATAGAGCCTGTAAAAAACAAAATCCTAACTCCATAAGGTTTAAGCATTTTAGAAAAACTGTCAAAATGTTGTTTAGCAAGCACTTCTGTAGGAACCATAACTGTAGACTGATAACCATTTTTAGCCATAAGCAGACATGCCAATACAGCCAAAATAGTTTTTCCGGAACCAACATCACCTTGAACCAATCTATTCATTCTAAAACCATCAGTTAAATCATTTTCAATTTCATTCCAAACTTTTTTTTGTGCATCAGTCAGCGAAAAAGGTAAACGAGATATGAATTCTACTATTGTAGAGCTTTTTTCTACACTGATAGAACAGTTAACTTTCTCTCTTCCTTGTTTTAATCTGTCTATAGACAGTGCAAATAAGAAAAACTCATCAAATACAAGTCTTTTTCTTGCTTCTATTAATGTATCATAAGATTTCGGAAAATGTATTTCTTGTAAAGCAGCTTTAAGAGAAATAAGTGAATTTTCTTTTTTAATGCTCTGTGGAAGATAATCTATACCTGAAGTTACCTCTGCAAGCACCTCCGTTATAGATTTTCTCAGCAGATTACTTGTAACTCCTTTGGTAAGTCTGTAAATGGGCTGTAGCACCTCAGTCTTTCTTCTATATTCCGCTTCTGTAAGAATTTCAGGCTGAACTATCTGTATAAATTTTCCTTTTCTTACAACTCTGCCACGAAATATATTATGTACTCCTTTAGATAATTTTGACTTCATAAAAGGCATATTGAACCAGTTAAGTTCTATCTTTCCACTTCCGTCACTTACTTCACAGATTAGTATACTTTTCCCTCCCAACTGTTTTAATATCGGAGGTGCCGAAGGCATAGCAGAAATTACAGCAGTCATACCGTTTTTCAATGAACCTATCGGTATTATTTTTCCATATTTATCATAATTTCTCGGAAAATACCTTAAAAGCTCTCCCTTATTATGTATACCCAGTTTATTGAGTAGGTTTTCTGTTTTAGTACCAATGCCTTTTATAGCTATTATACTCTCTTCTAAGACCATATATCTCTAAACTCCATTACCATATTAATATCAATATTCACCTGTCTTTTTACAGCTTCAAGTGAATCAAATTTCATTTCAGGTCTTATAAAATCAAGAAGGTTCACTTTTGCAAAATGTCCATATACATCTTTATTAAATTCAAAGAGCCATGTTTCAATCCCTGCTTCATTATTTTTACCTACAGTCGGCTTTACTCCTATATTAGTTATTCCTTTATACTTTACTCCATCTAGTTCTGTATAAGAAACATATACTCCAAAAGAAGGAATCAACTTACTATTATCAGGCTTTATATTTATGGTAGGCATACCTATAGTATGTCCTAAGTGGTTACCATGTATAATTTCCCCTGAAAATGAAAAATGCCTTCCAAGTAAATTTCCTGCCATTTTTACATCTCCTTTAGTTATGAGATGTCGTATTCTGGTACTGGAAATCTCCTCTCCATACATTTTCTTTTTCTCTATTACCTTAACTTCATAACCAAAATCTTTGCTTCTTTTCTCAAGAAGTTCAACATCTCCAAGTCTGTTCTTTCCAAACCTGAAATCAGTTCCAACTACAAGTTTTTTTGCATCCAATTTATCATAAATGATTTTTTCTATAAATTCATCAGCACTTGTGTCAATAATTTCTTTGGTGAACGGAAAATCTATCATATAATCTAAGTCAAATTCCTTAGTCAATAGTTTCCTTTCCTCATTGGTATCAATTACCTTCATTTCCTTATCAAAAAGTATACCTGAAGGATTTACATAAAAAGTAAACAGAACCTTAGTAAGTCCGCTGCTTTTAAGCACTTCATCAATAAGTTCCCTGTGACCTAAATGCAGACCGTCAAACTTACCTAAAGTTACAACAGTATTATGTAGCTTAAAGTCACTTCCCAGTACATACTTCATTCACCTACCACCTTAAAACATCTTATCTATTGTTAATATATTATTTTTTTCATTATAACAGTAAACAGCTCTAAACTCACCCGCCTCATTATACATTCTGAATTTTTCACCATTTTTAATATTGCCGCAGATTGTTTCAGGCTTTATATCTTCCATCTTTATAATTCCACCATTCTCAAGCAAAATATTTGCATATCCGATTATATCTATGCGTTTAATATGTTTAAATATATCTTCTATCGGAATAAGTATTTCATTTAATCTATTCTCATTAACAATTTTTTCTATTTCATCAAGCTTATAGCTATTTTCAAGATTAAATTCACCTGTTTTGGTTCTTAAAAGACTTTTCATAGCTGCTTTGCAGCCCAAAGTTTCACCAATATCTTTACAAAGTGTCCTTATATAAGTTCCTTTAGAACAGTCAACGGTTATGGTGATTTCTCTATTTTCAACATCAATATTTTTAATTTCTATTCCATAAACATTAATCTCACAAGGTTTACGCTCTATTACTTTACCTTCTCTTGCAATCTCATAAAGCCGCTTTCCGTTTATCTTTTTCGCAGAATACATAGGTGGAGTCTGAAATTGTTTGCCTATAAATCCACTTATTGTATCATCTAAATTTTCTATAGATAATTTTTCTTTATACCAAATTTCTGAAAAATTTGTTTTTTCAATAATTTCTCCTGTAATATCCTCTGTGTCGGTGGCTATTCCAAGCTTAATTACTGCTATATATTGTTTTTTATGATCTGTAAGTAATTCGCATAATTTTGTTGCTTTACCAACACACATAGGCAGCACACCTTCGGCTGCAGGATCAAGTGTTCCTGTATGTCCGATTTTGCGCTGCCTAAGAATACCTGTAAGTCTTGTTACCGCATCTCTTGAAGTATAACCTACTTCTTTATATACATTTATGATTCCATTTATCATTAAATATAACCCTTTGCACACAGTTGGAATTGCAACTGCTTTGTAATGTTATTTATTACATCATGCACTGTCCCGCTTGATATTGTACATCCGGCTGCCATTTTATGACCGCCGCCGCCAAAAAATGCAGCTACTTTACTTACATCTAAGTCAGTTACTGTTGAACGCATACTTACCTTAAATGAGTGAGGTTCTTTTTCACGAACAAAAATAGCCACTTTAACTCCCTCTGTAAGCCTTAACTGATCAATAATACCTCCCAAGTCGTTATCATCAATCATATAAAAATCCATTTCCTTACGGGTAAGGTATGAAACTACACCCACACCTTCCCAAAGCAGCATACTTTCCATAAGACATCTTCCTAGCACCTGATTTTGCTTATAACTTTTTGAGTAAAAATTATGGTCTATTATATGTCCGAAATCTACACCTTTATCCATAAGTTCACCTGCAACCTGCATTGTACGCTTCGATGTACAATTATGGTGAAATACTCCGGTATCATGGATGATGCCTGTATACAGACAAGTTGCTACATTCTTATCAATCAAATCAAAATCTAACATTTCAAAGATAAGCTCACAAGTTGAACTTAGCGAAGTTATTATAAAATTTTCGTCAGCTACACCTTTGCTTGTTATATGATGATCTATACAGATGGTTTTCTTAGCTTTATTAAAAAGCTCAGATGCTACTCCTATTCTCTCAACATCACCTAAATCTAACATAAAAAATACATCATAAACCTTATCTTCAGGTTCATTTTTGATAAACTCGGCACCCGGTAATTCATAAAATTCCTGACCAATCGGTTCTAAATATACATCCGCATGTTTGCCTGCATTCTTCAAATAATTATAAACGGCAAGTGTGGAACCTACACAATCTCCGTCAGGATTTATATGACCCGCAACAGCCACTGTCTTAGCATCTTTTATAAGGTCTAAAATATGAACCAAATTATAATTTCCCACAAACATTGTGCCTCCTCTCACAGGTCAAATACTGTCATCTTTTACTTACAATTCTTCTAAGTTTTCATCTTTCGTTTTAACCTGATTAATAAGTGCCGACATGTGCATTCCATATTCAATGGAAGTATCCAGCAAAAACCTTAATTCAGGAGTATTTCTTAAATTAATGCTCTTTGCAAGTTGGCTTCTAAGATATGGCATAGCACTTTTAAGTCCTTCTAAAGTATCCTTTTGTTTTTTCTCATCTCCAAATACACTCACAAATACCTTAGCTGTTTTTAGGTCAGGAGCTACTTCAACATCTGTTACGGAAGTAAGTGAGCTTACCCGCGGGTCTTTCACTCCCATTCGGATAAGTTCGCTTAAAGCTCTCTGCACCTCGGAATTTATTCTGACATTTTTAATACTGTTTTTACGCATTTTAACTCCTTGGAACTTCTACCATTTGATAAAGCTCAACCTTATCTTCCTCTTTTACATCGTTAAATTTTTCAAATACAAGACCGCATTCATATCCTGCATTTACTTCCTTGACATCATCCTTAAATCTTTTAAGAGAAGCAAGATTTCCTTCAAAAATAAGTTCCTTTTCTCTTGTAATTCTAGCCTTACAACCTCTTATTATCTTACCGTCAAGTACAAATGAACCTGCTATATTACCAATTCCAGATGCCTTAAATACCTGTCTGATTTCTGCATGTCCTATTACTTTCTCTTCATAAATAGGCTCAAGCATACCCTTCATAGCAGATTCTACATCCGAAATAATACTGTATATAACCTTATAAAGTCTTACATCAACCTTTTCTCTATCAGCAGTATCCTTAGATGCTGCATCCATTCTTACATTAAAGCCTATTACAATAGCATTTGAAGCACTTGCAAGTGAAATATCCGACTCATTGATAGCACCAACTGCACCATGTATAACTCTAATAGCAACTTCTTCATTATTAAGCTTAATAAGACTCTGCTTAATAGCCTCAACGGAGCCTTGAACATCTGCCTTAATGATAACATTAAGTTCTTTTACTGTACCTGCCTTAATTTGGTCAAAAAGTCCGTCAAGAGAAAGTTTCTTCCTGCTCTCATCTATAAGTCTTGCCTTATCTTGTGCAATAAATGTCTCGGCAGCAGCTCTTGCTTCCTTATCATCCTTGAAACAAAGCATAGTATCACCTGAGTTAGGTACTCCATTAAGACCGAGTATTTCTACAGGAATAGAAGGTCCTGCCTCGACAACATTACTTCCCTTATCATCAATCATTGCTCTTACCTTACCAAAGGAAGAACCTATTGATATAGAGTCACCTACATGTAAAGTACCTTTCTGCACAAGAACTGTAGCAACAGGTCCTCTGCCTTTATCAAGGCTTGCTTCTATAACTATACCCCTTGCAGCTCTGTTTGAATTAGCCTTATATTCAGATACATCCGCAGTAAGCAGTACCATTTCAAGAAGTTGTGGAATACCTTCTTTAGAATGAGCCGAAACCGGAACAAATATTGTTGAACCGCCCCAATCCTCAGGGATAAGTTCATACTCTGTAAGTTCCTGCTTAACCTTATCTATATTTGCACTTGGCTTATCTATTTTATTTATTGCAACAATAATTTCAATTCCTGCAGCCTTTGCATGGTTTATGGCTTCAACAGTCTGCGGCATCACTCCGTCGTCAGCCGCTACTACAAGAATAGCTATATCTGTAGACTTAGCTCCACGCATACGCATAGCTGTAAATGCCTCATGTCCCGGAGTATCAAGGAAGGTGATCTTCTTTCCGTCAATCATAACTACAGAAGCACCTATACTCTGAGTAATACCGCCGGCTTCACGACTTGTTACATTAGTAGAACGAATTGCATCAAGAAGAGAGGTCTTACCATGGTCAACATGTCCCATTACGCAGACTACAGGAGGTCTTCTCTCCATAAGATTTTCATCTTCTTCATCTTCTTTAAGAAGTTCCGCAACTAAATCTACCGGCTCTTCAAGTTCACAAATAATATTATATTCTAACGCAATCTCTTCTGCTTCTTCAAAGCTTATATCCTGAGTTACTGTATACATTTTACCCTGTAAGAAAAGCTTTTTAATTATTACAGACGGCTGAACTTTCATCTTATCTGCAAGTTCTTTAATAGTAAGAGTATCCGGAATAATAATATTCTTGATTGTATCCTCTTCAGCAGGCTTTACTACAACTTCCGGCTTAATAAAAGCACCCTTTCTGTTAGGATCTTTTTTCTTTCTGTGTGCTACATTATCATCATCATCAATGCTTGAAAGTGCCTTATTCTTATCAAAGCGTTTACCGAGATTTTTCTCAGCACGCTCTCTTTCTTTGGCTTTTTCACGCTCTCTTTCTCGTTCTCTGTCACGTGATCCTGTTTTAGTTATAATGCGTTCCTCACCGCCTGAAGATTGATTTCTAGCCTGTCCTCCTCTTGTTTGAGAACCTCTTGCACCTGCATTACCGCTAATTCGTCCACTTCCTGAATTAGACTTTTTATCATTTGAACCGTTACTATCTTTATTAAAAGGCTTATCTCCTCTTTGTCCCTGAGATCTCTCAGAATTTCTGCCGCCTCTGAATCCTTCATTATTCCTGTTCTGTCCCTCTTCTTGTTTAGAGCGATTATCTCTGTTACCCTCTTTTGAAGAATCCTTTTGTTCTTTTTGTCCCTGTGGTCTATCTCCTCGTTTTTTATCTCCAAATTTTTGAGTTTTATTTCCTGCAGAAGTTTTTTTCGTAGCCTTATCGCTGTTTAATGCAGCCGCCTGACTTGCCTTCTTTCTTGCAAATGCAATAGCAGCCTCCTCCGGAGTCATAGCCTGTTTCTCAGATGCCTTTTTATTTTCAACTTCTTTAACAGTTGCCTGTTTTACTTCTTTTTCTTTAACTTCTTTGGCTTTGGTTTCTTTAGGCTTAACTTCTTTCTGCTTTGTCTCTTTTGCTACAACCGCAGTCTCACCGTCTTTAGCCTTATCAGCAGGAGCAGATTTTGTTTTCTTGGTTACTGCCTGCTCTTCTTTTTGTAAAGCCTTTTTTGCCTCAGCTTCAGCAGAAAGCTTTTTAGCTTTCCTTTCAGCTGCTTCTCTGACTTCCGGAGGTCTTCCGTCAAAAGTCTGCTCCACCGGTTTTGATGCCAAAGCTTGTTTTGTACGCTTAGGTTTAGCTACAGCCTTTGGTGCAGGCTTATCTTTTTTTATCGTCTCAGGAGCAAACTTTACTCTTACAGTTTTTTCCTCCTCCTCATTTAAAACGCTATTCATGTTCTTAACATTTGAATAACCGTTTTCATGAAGAAAATCAACAATTTCCTTGCTCTTTAAGTTTATCTCGTCAGCCAAATCTTTTACTTTAATTTTAGACATTTTATCGCCTTTCCCATTTAATAGCTAGTTCAATATATTTAAGACAGCTTTTGAAAAACCCTCATCAAGTATTGCCATTGATGCTTTCAATGCAGATCCTGTGGCATTTCCAAGTTCTTCTTTAGTCTTATAAAATCTAAGTGGTACTTTATGGTGATTGCATCTGTCAGTGAATTTCTTTTTAGTATTCTCAGATGCGTCTTCTGCAACTATTACAAGCAAAGCTTTTTTAGCATAAATTGCATTTTCTGTAAGAAACTCACCTGTTGCAAGTTTACCTGCCTTTTTTGCAAGCCCCAGATACGACAACACTTTATCCATATTCACCTTCCTATAAAGAATTTAATTCATCAATTAATTTATCATATATAGAGGTAGAAATCTGTAACTTAAAAGAACGGTCTAACCCTCTTGACTTCTTCAGGTTTTCAAAACATTTGACATCCTTACAAATGTAAGCACCTCTTCCATTCTTTCTGCCGGTCATATCAAGTTCAATTATGCCTTCTTTATTACGCACAATTCTAATCAATTCTCTTTTATCTTTTATGCTTTTACAAGCTATGCAAGTTCTTTGTGGATTATTCATCCTCTACCTCTTTATTCAGATAAAATTTGTGACTCACTCTTAATATCTATCTTATATCCGGTCAACCTTGCTGCAAGCCTTGCATTCTGTCCTTCTTTTCCAATAGCAAGAGAAAGCTGTGAATCTGCAACTATAACCTTTGCCGTTTTTTCTTCCGGATTTGCTTCCACTGAAATTGCTCTTGCCGGAGAAAGTGCATTCATAATAAATACTCTAGGGTCTTCACTCCATACAACTATATCTATCTTTTCACCCCTTAATTCAGCAACAACCGCCTCAACTCTTGAACGATTCATACCTACACATGCACCTACAGCATCTACCTCAGGATTATTAGAATAAACGGCTATCTTAGTTCTTGAACCGGCTTCCCTTGAAATACTCTTTATTTCAACTGTTCCATCTTTAATTTCAGTAACCTCAGATTCAAAAAGCCTTTTAACTAAATCAGGATGAGTTCTTGAAACTGTAATTTTAGGTCCTTTAGAAGTGTCTTTAACTTCTACTACATAAAGCTTAATTCTCTCAGTTGATCTGAATCTTTCAGTTCTAACCTGCTCAGTATCGGGAAGTTGAGCATCTGCTTTCCCCAGGTTTATACTTATACTGTTTCCGGCATATCTCTGTACTATGCCTGTTACAATATCATGCTCTTTAGCAAAAAACTGATTATAAAGTGATTTTCTCTCTTCTTCTCTTATTTTTTGAACTACAACCTGTTTAGCTTTCTGAGCTGCAATTCTTCCAAAGTCTTTAGGTGTAACTACTACATTTACAACCTGTCCTTCTACTACATTAGGAAACATTGCCCTTGCAGCATCTATGCTTATCTGAGTTACAGAATCTTCTACAACAGGCACAACTGTCTTTTCCGCCAGTACACTAAACTTTCCCGTTTCTCCGTCAATCGTCACCTTTATATTGTCAGATTTACCAAACTCATCTTTACAAGCAACAAGCAGTGAATTTTCAACCGCCTCAAGTATGATTTCCTTGCTTATATCATTTGTTTTCTCAAGTTGGTCTAGAGCTTTTATTAATTTCAAGCTGTCATCTGTCTGCTCTTTTTTTCTCATTTTTTCAAATTACCTCCATTCGACTTTATCAGAAATCAATCGCTAATCTTATTAAGGCTATATTTTTTCTTTCAAAGGTTGCTTTTGTTTCTCCCTCAAAACCAATAGTTACAGTTTCTGTATCATAAGTTTCTAAAGTTCCCGAAAATTCTTTCTGTCCCTCAAAAGCTTTGTAAAGTTTAACTTCAACTTCTTCTCCCAAGCTTCTTTCAAAGTCCTTATCCTTCTTTAACGGTCTGCCTAGACCCGGAGAACTTATTTCCAGTATATAAGATTCCTCAATAAAATCTTCCTTATCTAAAAGTTCTGAAAACTCTCGGCTTACCTTTTCACAATCATTAATGGTAAAGCCTCCCTCCTTGTCTACATAAGCTCTAAGAAACCAGTTGGAGCCTTCCCTTACAAACTCCACATCTACCAATTCATAATTATTCTTTGTTATAATCGGTAAAATCAGTGCTTCTGCCTTCTTTTCGTAACTTTCTCTTTTACTCATAAAACTCCTTTTTTGTATAAGACAGTACGGTTCAATCCCCTGAGAGATTTTTATTTAACAGTGATTCCCCATTAAATAAAAAAAGCGAACCTCTAACGGTTCACTTCTAAAATCAATAGCCTGTAGGGGAATCGAACCCCTGTTTCTGCCGTGAGAGGGCAGCGTCTTAACCCCTTGACCAACAGGCCTTAATGAGTTGCCCTGTTTGACAACAAAGATAAGTATACATTATTGAAAATGATATGTCAATAGATTTTTAAAATATTTTTTAGTGCTTAGCACTCCACTCCACCTACTGCTTTAATATCTATTTCATTATTATTAATTGCTCTTATAGCCGCCTCAATACCTTTTACAATATCGGCTAAAGGCATGCATGGCTTATCAGGTTTATCTGCAACTTGTTCCGGAATAAACGGTACATGTATAAATCCACCTTTAGCTCCTTTATATTTGGTACTAAGTGTATACAAAACCCCATACATAAGATGATTACACACATAAGTTCCTGCTGAGTTTGAAAGACTTGAAAGCAGTCCTTCTTTCTTTATTTCTTCTACCATAGCCTTTACAGGAAGATTTGAAAAATAAGCTGACTCACCGTCAGCAAATATTGGTGTATCTATAGGTTGGTTTCCCTCATTATCAGGTATTCTTGCATCATCTATATTTATAGCAACTCTTTCAGGAGTAATATCCGCCCTTCCCCCTGCCTGTCCAATACAAAGTACACAACCAGGTTTTTCCTTTTCTATTGTATCAGCAACAATTCTTATTGATTTCCCGAACACTGTCGGAACTTCCAGTTTGATAATATCTGTTTCAAGTATTTTATCTTTTACAAGTTTTACGGCTTCAAGTGCAGGATTGATTTTTTCTCCTCCAAAGGGGGTAAATGCTGTAAGTAGTAATTTCATAGGTTATCCTTTATATTTATATTCATTTTATATTTTAAACATATCAGCTTTTTCTTTTAATGACTTTGCAATTTCATTAAGCTTGGATTCCGCATCAAGCACAACATTCATTGATTCAGCAAGTTCATCCATAGTAGCACTCATCTCTTCTGAGGTAGCTGCATTCTCCTCAGAAATTTCAGTTAATGATTTTCCTGATACAACTAAGCTTTCATTTCCTTTTCTTATGATTTCAGATGATTGATTAAGTTCACTTAATATTTCAGTACTGGCATCCACCATTTCAGATATTTCAATGAACTTATCTCCGGTGTCTTTTCTTATCTTAATCTGTTTTTCCAGTATTCCACTAACCTCTTCCATCATTTCAACTGAATTATCAGCACTTTCTTGCAGAACTTCTATAACAACTTTTATCTCATTTGTAAACTTGGCTGACTGTTCAGCAAGCTTTCTTATTTCATCTGCAACAACTGCAAATCCTTTACCTGCCTCTCCCGCCCTCGCAGCCTCAATAGCAGCATTAAGTGCAAGAAGATTTGTCTGATCCGATATTGCTTGAATCATTTCAGAGGCTTCCGATATTTTAGATGCACTGGTACTTGATTCAAGTGTAACATCCTTCATCTTAGAAAATGCTTCCTGACTTCTTTCTCCTGCTCTGTTCAGTTCATTTATAAGTGACACACCTTCGGTCTTATTCCTGCTTATAATATACAAAGCATTTTCAAGTTTCTTTATAATATCAAGCATCAATATAAGTTTATCATTTATGACTTCAGAAGCTTTAGAAGTAGACGAAACATTCATTGCCTGTTCAGTAGCTCCTTGTGCAATGTTAATCATAGCAACCTGTGAATCCTTCACTATCTTTTCTGTATTTCTTACTATCTCAGACATATTATTGGACAATATTTTTGAAGCTTCTGCATCTTCTTTAAGTACACCAATCATATCAGAAAGGTTAGAACGCATCTTTCTGGTCATAGTTAATACTATATCTAATTCGTCAGGATCAGCAACATCTGTGTCATGAGAATTAGTACTGGAAAAGTCAAACTCCATCATACGACCGGATATACTGGCAACTTTATCTAACTTATCGGATATTCTCTTTTTAAATATCAGGCTTATTATTATAGATACAATCAAAGATATTAAAGCCTCAATAATTAATACAGTTATAGCACTATACTTAATCTTTTTACTCTTAAATTCTTCTTCTTGTAATATCTTGTCCATATCATCAATATAATTACCTGTACCAATTATCCAGTTAAAAGGCTTATAAAGTTCTACATAAGCTCTTTTAGGCACCGGCACAAGTGTTCCTTCTTTATTAAAAGAATAGTTTACAAAGCCTCTGCCTGTAGAATTAGCTACCTTAATGAACTCTTCTACTATTTTCACACCATCAGGATCAGTTAGCCCCTTCCTGTCAGTACCCTCGACATCTTGACCTAATAATACAACATTAGTTCCGGTAATAGTATCCGCCCAAAAATAGCCTCCATTCTCATATCTTGCACTTCTTATCAGCTCTGCAGCTATTTTCTTTCCTTCCGCTTCACTAACCTTTCCTGATACGATTAACTCATTTATAGGATCTAACATAGATATTACAGTTTTTACTTCACTCTGTATTAATTTATCATAATCAGACATAAATAATTCAGAAGATGATGAAAGCTGAACTTTTGACTGATGACTTAAACTTATTATAGCTAATCCGCCTAAAGCTAAACTTAATGCTGTTGATATAGAAACACAAGCAATTAATATTTTATTTCCTATTTTCTTATGTCGTTTTTTCATCATAAAACACTTCCTTTACCTTTTATTATTTGCCTATGAAACTTATTGTGTCTTCTTTATGTACAAAATATATTATACAACGCAAAAACATATTATACAATAATATATTTTGCATAATATGTTTTATTTTTTATATTGTCTATATTTTTTATATTTATTTAAATAAATCCTCAATAATATGTTTTTCAGACATTCCCTACCAATTAAAACGCATTGTATCACCCCATGATATAGATAGTATAAAATGCAAAAACATATTATACAATAATATATTTTTGCATAATATGTTTTTGTTAATTTTATTCAAAGTTTTTATAAACTTAGCATTTGCTTTTTCATATTCATTAAGCCATTGTTTATTAATTTCACTTTTATATCCATTTCACCCTTTAATGAAATTAACCTTTAATGTTATAATCTTCTGCTAACATATTCATACCGGTCAACATCTTATGTTTGTAAATAAGAGGTCCAACAACAATAAACGAACCTAAAATTCCCCATAACCAAAAATCTTTTGCACTAAGACTATAATTTATTCCTCTTCTTTCAAGTTCATCACCTATTCTATTAGAAATTTTATGATACCAAATAAAACTATATATTCCAAATGTCAATGGTGTAAACACAAAATACATTAAGCAAAAATGTATAGTATTTTTACCATCATACTTTGATGCTATTATATTGATATCACTACTCACTGCTGAATCGACTATTATTCCATAGATTCCAAAAGTAATCATAGAAATTAAAATATACTTTAAAAGACTCCTATTTGTTTTTAACTGATTTGATGGCATAACTTTTCTCCTATTCAATTTATTATATATATTTTAGTACCGAAATGTCAGATTTTCTGTTACTCTACCCTCTCCTCTCATATCAATTTTTCTTCCTCCTTTCATTTTTTAGTATTATATCACAAAACTTTTATTTTGGATATATTTTTCTAGAGGTACATAATATGTTTTTGTAATTTTGTTATTTTCAGCCTTTATCTGTTTGTCTTTTGGGTTATTAATATCTGAACTTTCTTTTTTATTTTTAACTACACTTCTTTTATCACCACAGTCTTTAAATATTTCATCAAACATAGAGTCTACTATATAATCTTCTGCTTTCTTTCCATCAACTTCTATATAGTGAACTCTTGGATTATGACCAAGCTATAATTGCAATGGTAACTATTGCACCTACTATATAGCTAATCACCATGCCTTTTATAACTCCTCTTGCCTTTACATATGTTCTAGGTTCTTCAGTTTTAAACCCAAAGCTATATTTTTCAGCAATTCTGTCCATTAATCTGCTAATTGCCATAGCTTTTTTTAACTTAAACATTCTAAGAAAACTTTTTATCCCTCTTGATACCTTTAAAAGATATAAATGTAACTACAGGAATTTTTTCAAAGGTAGAAAATGGTTGGAATAATCCTACTGTGGATATGCTTATAGCATTAACTGATATCTTTCATTGCGATTTCAACGAATTTTTTAAAAATATAAGCTACAGATATACGATAAAAGTATATTTGTAGCTTATATAAATCTTGAAATATATCTAATAGCACCGTTTTAAATATAATAGGAACTTTCTATTACTTCTACCAAAGTTCACCATTGCATCTGATAACAAAATCTACTTCCAAACCGCTATCTTTATGATAATAATAGAATTTACGCCCCATTTTGGTAAAATATATAAACTTTTTCAAGCGACTTTTTCTATAAAGTATCAATTTTTTCAAACGACTTTTTAGAGAAACTTGCAACTTTTTCAAACGACTTTTTGTAAATGTTTAATTAATTATATTATTCCGGCAACTTAGTTTTCTTTGGCAATGTATGTGTTCTTAAATATTCCTCGTACAACTCCGGTCTGCGTTCTTTGGTTCTTTTTAGAGCTTCTTCAAGCTTCCACTGTTCTATTTTTGCCTGATGACCTGAGAGTAATATTTCAGGAACCTTCATATCCATATAGGTTTCAGGGCGTGTATACTGTGGATGTTCAAGAAGTCCGTCTGTAAATGATTCTCCAATAGCAGAGTAAGTATTATTAAGAACTCCCGGAACCAGTCTTGATATGGCATCTATCATAATAACAGCAGGCAATTCTCCTCCTGTAAGTACATAGTCGCCTATGGAAATAAAATCCGTACAGACTAATTCCAAAGCTCTTTCATCCACTCCCTCATAATGCCCGCATAAAAATACAAGCTCTTCTTCCCTTGCAAGCTCTTCTGCTATCTTCTGGGTAAAGGTTCTTCCCTGTGGAGTAACATAGATGGTTC
The DNA here is from genome assembly GCA_963539695.1 of uncultured Catonella sp. Classification (GTDB taxonomy): domain Bacteria; phylum Bacillota; class Clostridia; order Lachnospirales; family Lachnospiraceae; genus Catonella. The sequence continues at coordinate 22,904 of CAUTOC010000031.1, forward strand.
TTGGCTTATGTCCTATCTTCTCCGAAATGGCATTATGACAGCGATGAATCGGTTCAACCTGCATAAGCATACCGGCTCCGCCACTATAACAATAATCGTCTACTTTTTTATGTTTATCTAATGTATAGTCTCTTATATTTACAGCATTTACACTGATTAAGCCCTTGTTTATCGCACGTCCCAAGATACTTTCCCCTACTATATTTTCAATCATTTCAGGAAAAAGTGTCATTACATGGAAATTCATACTACCCCCTTAGTCAAGTAAGCCTTTCATAATATGTACCTTTACAAAACCTCCATCTGTATTAATCTCAAGTACACATTCAGGTATATGCGGAAGGCAAAATTCTTTAAGTTCCTTGTGTGCTTCATTTGGCTTAACCACAAGCACCTTATTCGCACCTGTCTCTATTACTTCTGAAACTGTACCATATTCTTCACCTGTATCTGCAATTACTTTACAACCGATTACATCCGACACATAATGCTCACCCTCTGCAAGCGGGAGTGCATCCTCTCTGGCTACAAGCAAATCCATTCCTTTATATTTTGCAACCAAATCTACATTATCAATTCCCTTAAATGTAACTATAGGGGTGTTCTTAAAGTATTTCACATTCTCAACTTCTACTTCAAGTATCCCATTTCCCTTTATAGTACCTTTTCCTGAACTAAGGTCAATAAAAGCTTTTTTAAGGCTATCAAATCTTTCTAAACAATCAGTAGTAGGAAATACCTTGATTCCTCCTGTAAGTCCATGTGTGCTTGTAAGCACTCCTACTCTAAAATAATTTTCCATAATTACCTCATATACATAAAAAAAATGTGTGCTTGCACACACTTCGCGTGCGAGCGGTGCCGTAAGGCAAGCTTCCTTGCCGCGAGCTGTGCATCCCTCGGAGAGTTTTTATATAATCGGAAATTTAGAGAAATTTCCGATTATATAAAAAAGGAGAAGGATTGCTCCTCCCCCGATGTCATCATTTTATTTCAACGGTGACTTTCTTATCATCCCTTGTGGCAGCAGCCTTAACAACAGTCCTTATAGACTTTGCTATTCTACCCTGCTTACCGATAACCTTGCCCATATCACTATCCGCAACATGAAGAAGGAGTATTGTTTCTCCATTTTCTTCTGTCTCTGTAACTGTGACTTCATCAGGATGATCAACAAGAGCCATAGCAATAACCTTTACTAATTCATTCATGATGATTACCTCCGATGATTATTCAGTTATACCGGCTTTCTTTAAAAGCTTAGCAACAACTTCTGTAGGCTTAGCACCATTTGAAATCCATTTTTTTGCTTCTTCAGCATTGATGTTGATTGCACTTGGCTCCTTGTTCGGATCATAAGTTCCTACCTGAGCAATAAAGTTACCATGCTGAGCTACTCTCTCATCAGCAACTACTACTCTATAGAAAGGATGTCTCTTATATCCCATTCTCATTAATCTAATCTTTACCATTTTACTTTTCCTCCTGTGTGTTTTGTTTTATCTATGAAAATGCTTTGCATTAACACCAAATTTATAAACCAAAAGGCAGACTGAACTTTTTCTTTCCTTTGCCCTTCAACATTCCTGACATCTGTTTCATAACCTTCTTCATTTGTTCCATTTGTTTAACAAGCTTATTTACCTCAGCTACATCTACTCCTGAGCCTTTAGCAATCCTATGCTTTCTTGAAGGGTTTAAGAGATTTGGATTAGCCCTTTCAGCTTTTGTCATCGAATAAATAATTGACTTAACTCTATCCATAGCCTTCTCATCAACCATAGATTCATCAAGCTTTCCACCTAAACCTCCCGGCATCATGCCAAGTATATCTTTTATGCTTCCAAGCTTTCCAATCTGTTCAAACTGAGCTAACATATCATTAAAATCAAACTCAGCCTTCTTGAATTTCTGCTCAAGCTCTTTAGCCTTTTCTGCATCTAAGGCACTTTGGGCTTTATCTATAAGAGTAAGTATATCACCCATTCCCAGTATTCTGTTTGCCATTCTGTCCGGATAAAACTGTTCAAGATCTGATAATTTCTCTCCCATACCGGCATACAGAATAGGTTTGCCTGTTACACTTCTTATGGAAAGTGCAGCACCGCCTCTGGTATCACCATCAAGCTTTGTTAGCACCACTCCGTCAAGCTCTATCTTGCTGTCAAATGTAGTTGCAACATTTACCGCTTCCTGACCTGTCATTGCATCTACTACCAGAAGCGTCTGTGTAACATCTACTGCTTCTTTTATATCTACAAGCTCCTGCATCATGTCCTCATCTATCTGAAGACGTCCTGCAGTATCAAGAAATATCATATTGTAGCCATTATTTTTAGCATGTTCTATAGCTGCTTTAGCTATGTTTGGCGGCTTATGACCGTCACCCATAGTAAATACAGGAACTCCAACCTTTTCTCCGTTCACCTGAAGCTGTTTGATAGCTGCCGGTCTGTATACATCGCAGGCAACGAGAAGCGGTTTTCTTGTGCCTTTGAATTTGGTCGCAATCTTAGCCGTAGTAGTTGTCTTACCCGCACCCTGAAGACCGCACATCATTATAACAGTAATTTCCTGTGTAGGTTTCAATGTAAGTTCAGTCTTTTCTGAGCCGAGCAGGGCTGTCATTTCTTCGTTTACTATTTTTATAACCATTTGACCGGGTGTTAAGGAGTTCATAACATCCTGTCCTATAGCTCTTTCTTCAATGGTCTTAATAAAATTTTTGGCAACCTTGAAGTTTACATCTGCTTCAAGTAAAGCAATTTTTACTTCTTTAAGGGCAGCCTTGACATCATTTTCATTTAGCTTGCCCTTGCCACGCAGATTCTTAAAAACCTTTGTCAGCTT
>CAUTOC010000032.1:0-25265 GCA_963539695.1 uncultured Catonella sp.
ATCGGAAGAACAGTGAATAATATTTTTGATGCACCAATATCATATACGGAAGCAAGAGAAGCGGTTAAGATAGGGCGGAGTATGCTCGGACTTGGAATGATTCACGAATATAAGGATTTGGAACTGTTTTCGTTACTTAATAATGCGGTTAATAAGGATATTCTTGCAGGGGAGCTTATGCGTCCGATAAGGAAAATGATTGAATATGACAAAGAGAATGAGACGGAGTACTATATTTTCTTAAAGGAGTTAATAAATGCAAACTGGAGTTTGACAAGGGCTGCGGAAAATAATTATATACATTATAATACTGCAAAATACAGGCTTAAAAAAACTGAGGAAATTATAGATTTAAAGATAGATACGGCTAACAGCAGATTTAAGTTGGAACTTGCACTTAGACTGTATGAATTGAAAAACATGGTATAATGCTTATAATAATTTTTTTGTGTTTATGGAGATGATATAAATGTATAAGAATTTAAAGGGTGACTCTAGTGGGAAATTTAGCTTTAGTAAAATTAATTCAAAAATTATAGTGGCAGGAATTATAATTTCAATTATAGTTGTCTTTTTTGTAAGTTTTGTTGTTTCGGGAACTATAACCGGTCTTGAAGAAAAGCTGGTAGGCAGCAGGCTTGAAGCTGATATTAATTATGTAAAGGATTTGGTATCCGGAGGGGATAATGAAGCCAAGTGGAATGTCGGAGGAAAGAGCATTTATTATGGTGATACCCTGATTGGTGACGGTACTGCTGAAAGAGCTAATTTGGCTCCTTTTTTGGAACATTATGCAAAAACCGGTACTATGGCATATATTTTCATTAAAGTCAGCGATGATGATGAAAAGTTTAAGGATGCAAAAAAAGAAAGATTGGGCTATGAAATCGGTCATTATTACAGGGTTGCGGGAAGTACACTGGGAGAAGGCGGAAAGTCTATCTTAGGTACTTATATGACAAGAAATGTGGCTGATGAATTAGACAGAAAAGGTGTGTATTCAGGCGAAGCTAATGTTGCAGGCGATATGATATTTTGTCTTTACAGAGTGCTTGAAGATAAAGACGGTGTTGTTGTAGGAGCGGTTGTTGTCGGCAGAAGCATCAGAGAAATGAATGAAGAAATCGGCAAAGCAGTTGTTAAAGTGGCGTTTTTTACGCTTTTCATTATTGCAATTATAATAATAATAATTTTCATAATCATCTCACAATTTTTAAGTACAATAAATAATATTGTATTTTATCTGAGGCAACTTGAGGTTGGAGTTATACCCGAAACAAGGTTGAATATAAACTCGATAAGTGAAATAAATTTGGTGGCTGAAAGTATTAATAACTTGGTAGGTTATCTTAGAGAAAATCTTGTGTTGCAAAAAAAATCTGAAATAGATGCACTTACAGGATTACCGAACAGAATGTCATATGACCAGTATTCCGGAGAACTTGAAAAATATCTGCATGCAAATCAGAAAACTCTTGGAGTTGAAATTTTGGATATAGATTATTTTAAGCAGTACAATGATAACTACGGACATCAAAAGGGCGATGAATGTATAAAAATGATAGCGGGAGAGCTTCAGAAACTGGTACAGGAACACCCTAAGATATATGCGGCAAGGTATGGCGGAGACGAATTTGTAATTATATATCCGGGACTTTTGTTTAGCGAAGTGGAAAGCTTTGTTAAGGAATTGAAAAGAAATGTGCAGGCGAATGCAATAGAGCATAAGTATTCAAAAGCGGCAAATGTGGTTACGGTAACACAGGGTATATGTTTTGATGTGTTTTCTAACGGAAAAAGTATTTCCGATTTTCTAAAAAGAGCTGATGAGGCACTTTATGAGGAAAAGAAGGTTGGAAGAAACAGTTATAGGATAATTCAGATGTAGGGCGATTTAGTTTACATTGATAAAACTATATTATGCACTTTAATTAAAGATAAGAACTTCGATAGTGCGGCATTAAAGGCACAGGGAAAGGGAGTATTCGCCCCTGCATTATGCAGGGGTTTATTTTTTGGAGGAAGAAATGAAAGAAAAATTAAAAGAAATTATGGAAACTGCACTTAAACAAATTGAAGAAGCACTAGACAGTGAAAAGCTTAATGAGGCAAGAGTAAGCTTTCTTGGTAAAAAAGGAGAATTGACACAGGTTCTTAAAAGCCTTAAAGATGTAGCACCTGAGGACAGACCTAAGGTGGGGCAGCTTGTAAATGAGGCTAGGGAGATTATTGAAAAGAGGCTTGAGGAGCGTAAAAAAGAATTTGATAAGAAGATGCTTGATCTTAAATTGGCTACGGAAACGATAGATGTTACCCTCCCTGCCAGAAAGCCTCTGATAGGACATAGACATCCGAATACTATAGCACTTGATGAGGTTAAGAAGATTTTCATAGGTATGGGGTATCAGGTGGTGGATGGTCCTGAGATAGAGTATGATTATTATAACTTTGAGGCGTTGAACATTCCGGCTAACCATCCTGCAAAAGATGAGCAGGATACCTTCTATATAGAAAATACAATACTGGAAAATAAACTTCTTCTTCGTACCCAAACATCATCTGTTCAGGTACATGTTATGGAAAGAGAAAAACCTCCTATCAAAATTATTGCACCGGGAAGGGTATTTCGTTCGGATGAGGTAGATGCGACACATTCACCTTCCTTCCATCAGGTCGAAGGGCTTGTAATAGATAAGAGTGTGACTTTTGCAGACCTCAAGGGAACTCTTGCGGAGTTTGCAAGAAGAATCTTTGGTGAGGATACAAGAGTGAAGTTCAGACCGCATCACTTCCCGTTTACAGAGCCGTCGGCTGAAATGGATGTTTCCTGCTTTAAGTGTGGAGGTAAGGGTTGTCGTTTCTGTAAAAATGAAGGATGGATTGAGATACTTGGCTGTGGTATGGTTCATCCTAATGTGCTTGAAATGCGTGGGATAGATCCTAAGGAATATCAAGGTTTTGCCTTCGGTATGGGACTTGAGAGAATTGCTTTGTTAAAATATGAGGTAGATGATATGCGTCTGCTTTACGAAAATGATGTGCGTTTCTTAAAGCAGTTCTAAGTAATCAATGTAGATAATTTAAGAGGAGATTAAAATGAATACACCTTTATCTTGGATAAAAGAAATGGTACCGGAACTTGATTGTACACCGGAGGAGTACATGGATGCAATGACACTTAGCGGAACTAAGGCTGAAAGTGTGGAGTATTTTGATAAAAATTTAGATAAAATCATAGTAGGAAAAATAAATAAAATAGAACAGCACCCTGATGCGGATAAGCTTGTTATCTGTCAGGTACAGATAGATGAAACAGGTAAAGAGGTGCAGATAGTTACAGGTGCACCGAATGTATTTGAAGGAGCGGTAGTTCCGGTAGTGCTTGACGGTGGTAAGGTAGCCTGTGACCATTCGGGTAACAGAGCGGCGGAAGGTTTTGCTATAAAGGCAGGTAAGCTTAGAGGGGTGGATTCTTATGGAATGATGTGTTCCATAGATGAGCTTGGCAGGGATAAAACCTACTACCCTGAAGCGGATGAAGAAGGGCTTTATATTTTCAATAAGATAGAAGGCGGAAGTGAACTTAAACTTGGAAGTGATGCTTTAAAAGCTCTTGGTTTAAGAGATGCCCTTGTAGAATACGAAGTAACCAGCAACAGGGTAGATTGTTTCGGCATAGAGGGTATAGCAAGGGAAGCGGCGGCTACCTTCCGTAAGGAGTTTAAGCCTCCTGTAATTAAAGAAACAGGTAATTTTGAGAAGGCGGAAGATTATATTTCTGTAGAAATAAAAGACAGTACACTTTGCAAACGCTTTGTAGCAAGGGTGGTTAAAAATGTAAAAATAGCACCATCTCCGCTTTGGATACAACGCAGACTTTCTTCAGTAGGAATACGCCCTATCAATAATATAGTGGATATTACAAACTATGTAATGACAGAAATGAGTCAACCTATGCATGCCTATGACCTTTCTACCATTGAAGACAGAAAGATTATAGTAGAAAGAGCTGCCAAAGGCGAAAAATTCACTACTCTTGACGGAGAAGAAAGAGAACTTGACGACACCGTTTTACTTATAAGGGACGGTAAAAAGGCGGTAGGTATAGCCGGCATTATGGGTGGAGAAAACTCTAAAATAAATGATAATCTTGATACGGTTCTCCTTGAAGCTGCCTGCTTTGACGGTACCAACATTCGTCTTTCAAGCAAAAAAGTAGGACTTAGAACTGATGCCTCAGGCAAATTTGAAAAAGGACTTCATCCAAACACGGCTTTACTTGCTATGAACAGAGCCTGCCGGCTCATAGAGGAAATAGGTGCAGGTGAGGTAGTTGGCGGAGTAGTAGATGTTTATCCTGTAAAAGAAGGCGACAGAACAGTAGAATTTGACCTTGATGCCTGCAACCGCTTACTTGGCACTAATATAAGCAAAAAAGAGGCTGCCGAGTATTTTAAAAGGCTTGAAATTAAGATAAATGATGATGAAAAAACCGTGACAGTACCTTATTTCAGGCAGGACTTACTTTGTAATGCCGATATTGCAGAGGAACTTGCAAGGTTCTTTGGATATGACAAGATACCTACAACCCTTCCTAGCGGAGAGTCAACAGCAGGGGGAGAAACTTTCCAAATGGAGATAGAAGGTAAGGCAAGAGCACTTGCAGAGCAGTTCGGTTTCTGTGAAGGTATGACTTTTTCTTTTGAAAGTCCTAAGGTGTTTGAAAAGCTTATGTTGCCTGATAATTTAAAAGAAAACGAAATTATTAAGATTGAGAATCCTCTGGGTGAGGACTATTCCATAATGCGAACTCAGCTTGTAAACGGTATGCTTACCTCTCTGGGAACCAATTCAGCTAGAAGAAATAAGAATGTAAGACTTTATGAGATATCAAATATTTATGCATGTACGGAAGAATATAGGAACCAATGTTATAAATTGAAGCTGCCGGATTTAGATTTGTTTGGGGAGGAATCGAGTGTATATATACCTTACCCTGAGGAGAAAAAGCAATTCTGTCTGGGTATGTACGGAGAAGGAGATTTCTTTGTACTAAAAGGAGTTATTGAAGAATTTTTATATAAAGTCGGTATGAAAAAACTTCCTTCTTATAATGCTAAGGCAGGAAAGCCCTTCCTTCATCCGGGTAGACAGGCAGAGATTATTTATGCAGGGGAAACAGTAGGTTATCTTGGAGAAGTACATCCTTTAGTACAGGAAAACTATGGAATAAATGAAAGAACTTATATTGCAAATATTGATTTAAGTAAGATTTGTGAAAAAGCAAATTTTGGTGTAAAATATGAAGGTATAGCTAAGTTTCCGGCAGTAGTACGCGATATAAGCCTTATTATGGATAAGGAACTCACAGCAGGTAAGATTGAGGAAGCAATTAGAACTAATGGCGGAAACATATTAGAAAGTCTTGAGCTTTTTGATATTTACGAGGGTGAAAGAATAGAGGCGGGCAAAAAGTCCATGGCTTATTCAATTACATTCAGAAATAGAGAAAAAACTCTTGAAGAAGCAGAAATAACTGCGGCTATGGAAAAAATATTAAATAAACTTGAAACCATAGGTGCAGTACTTAGAAGTTGATGTCAAATATTAAAATTGGGAGGATAAGACATGAACAAAGATTTTGCAGCATTAAAACCATACTTGGAAAAATATGAGGCTATGAATACTGCTATGGCACTATTTGAATGGGATATAGAAACACTTGCACCAAAGGCTGCCGTTGACAGGACAGCCAAGATTTTGGGCATAATAGCAGGTGAATCTTATAGTGCCGTAATGAATGATGAGGTTAAACATATAGTTTATAAGCTTTCTGATGAAATAGCGGAAGGTAAGGCAGCTGATATTACAGAAGTGGAAAAAGGCATAATTAAAGAACTCAAGAAGGATTATGAGAGGTTGGAGAAAATACCTGCTGACGAATATCAGGCGTATTCGGAGTTACAGACTGTAGGTTTATCAAAATGGGCTGAAGCTAAAAATGCTGATGATTTTGGTAAATTTTTCCCTACACTTAAATCGCTTATTGAATATAATAAAAAATTTGCCGCTTACAGGGCAAAGCCCGGCGAAAAGCTTTATGATGTGATGCTTAATGATTTTGAAGAAGGATTTAATCAGGAAATACTTGATAAATTCTTTGGGAAATTAAAGGAAACAATAGTTCCTCTTCTTAGAAAAATTAAGGAAAAACCTCAGGTTGAGTATGATTTTATATTTAAGAATTATCCTATAGATAAGCAAAAGGAATTTTGCCGTTTTATAGCGGAGTATCTTGGTTTTGATTTGAATAGAGGAGTTATTGCGGAAAGTGAACATCCGTTTACTAACAACCTTCATAATAAAGATGTAAGAATTACTAATCATTTTTATGAGGATAACCTTGAGAGTGCCATTTTCTCTATAATTCATGAAGCAGGACATGGAATTTATGAAATGAATATTCCTGATGATCTTACTCAGACACCTGTAGGTGGAGGCTCTTCAATGGGCTTACATGAATCACAGTCAAGATTTTGTGAAAATATTATCGGAAGAAGTAAGGCTTTTTGGGAACCTGTTTATCCTAAACTTAAAGAAAAATTTCCGGAGCAGTTAAAGGATATAAGTTTAGATAAATTTATAACAGCTATTAATCGTACCGAGGCGGGACTTATCCGTACTGAAGCGGATGAACTTATTTACAGTCTTCATGTACTTGTGCGTTATGAAGTTGAAAAGAAAATATTTAATGAAGATTATCCTGTAGAAAAACTTCCTAAGCTTTGGGATGACTTGTATGAGGAATATATAGGAATACGCCCGACTAACTATAAAAACGGCATTCTTCAGGATATGTACTGGGCAGGAGGAAGTTTCGGATATTTTTCAAGCTATGCACTGGGTAATGCAATAGGAGCACAGCTTTATCACCAAATGAAAAAAGAAATAGATTTTGAAGGATTGCTTAAAAAAGGTGAAGTGGATAAGGTTATGGGCTGGCTGAAAGATAAGGTTCATAAATATGGAAGGCTTAAAAATACAAATGAGATTCTTCTTTTGGCTACAGGAGAAGAGTTTAATGCGGATTATTACGCAGATTATCTTATAGAAAAGTTCACAAGGGAGTATGGACTGTAGTAGCAAATAATGAGAAAATATATAGATAATAATAGAAAACTGATTGCAGGCTTAATTTTCATAATTTACCTTTTGGTACTGGGCTATCACTTATTTTTAAGCGATATTTTGGGACGCAGGGAGATAGCGGATTCTTACAGGTATAATTTCGTTTTGTTTAAGGAAATTTCCAGATATATTGCCAATATCGAAATTATCGGATTTAAGCTTGTATTCTTGAATATTGCAGGGAATATAATCGCCTTTGTGCCGTTTGGGATATTTGTGACTTATTTTTTAAATGATAATAGTCGTGTCTTTATAAAAACTATTTTATCGGGGCTTATTTTAACCATATCTGTAGAAGGGATTCAACTTTTTGCAAAAGTAGGGATTTGTGATGTGGATGACATACTGTTAAATTTTGTTGGAGTTGTGACGGGAGCAATTTTTGCAAAATTATTTTATAAAAAAGGTAAATCTACTTGAAACTATAAAAAGTAGTGATAAAATGGATAGTAATAAAAAAGGCACCGCCTAAGCGATACCCGATATGTATGTGACAAGATTCGAACTCGCGACCTTCTGATCCGTAGTCAGACGCTCTATCCAGCTGAGCTACACATACAAAATTGTAGAACGAGTTATATTCTATCATAATGCTTTAGATTTGTAAAGTATAAATTTAAATTTGAAAGGAAACATAAGTATGCTAGCAACATTAATACCTTTATTTGACAGTAAAATGGAAGTATGTGCATATTCGGTTTTTGCCCGAAGAGAGAATTTCTTGCTACATCCTTCCCTTTTAGGAACGGGCAGTTTAGATGCTGCAGCAGGATTATTAGGCTTAGAAGTAGTTGAAAGTATGGGAATAGGAACTCTTGCAGGAGATAAGGAGGTATTTATAGAAGTAAATAATATCTCTCTGTTTTCGGATATTGAAAATCAGTGCAGTGCTCCGGCAAGCAAGGTGGTACTTCTTATTGATTATAAAATAAATACAGAGCAGATGTATATAGACAGGATAACGGAACTTAAAGATAAGGGCTATAAGTTTGCTATAAGAAAGCTTAAAATTGAGCAATTCGAGGAGTATAAAGCGGTGTTGAATCTTATGGATTATATCCTGCTTGACCATAAAAAGATTAAGATAGAGAAGGCTAAAGTTTATTTTAGTCAGGTATATCCGCACATTAAGCTTTGTGCAGTAAATGTGGATACTAAAGAAGATTATGAGAAACTTACTGAAAGCGACGGATACTGTCTTTTTGAGGGAGATTTTTTTAGAATGCCGGCTATTTCAAAGTCAGGTAATATAGCTCCTCTTAAAATAACATACATTGAGCTTCTTAATTTGGTAAATCAGCCTGATTTTGACCTTACTGAGGTAGCGGATGTTATTTCAAAGGATACCGCCCTTGTAATTAATATGCTTGAAATAGTGAATAAACTTGCAAGAAATTCAAAAATTACTTCCATAAGAGCAGCTACAGCCATGCTTGGTCAGAGGGAAATTAGAAGGTGGGCAAGCACAGCGGCTACTAAATCTCTTTGTGCGGACAAACCAAGTGAGATTATGCGTCTTTCTCTTATTCGTGCAAAATTTGCGGAAAATCTCGCTTATTGCTTTGATTTGGGGGCTGTTACGGCGGAACTTTTCCTTATGGGATTATTCTCGGTTTTAGATATTCTTCTTGAAAAGAATATGAAGGAGGCACTGGATACAGTAAATATTTCAGAAGAAATCAGCTTAGCTTTGCTTGAAAGAAAAGGAAGGCTTGCACCGCTCCTTAATTTTATGCTTTATTATGAAAATGCGGACTGGCAGGAAGTAAGCAGGCTTATGACTGTATTAAATATAGATGTAAAAAATATACATACAGCCTATATAGATGCCCTTGTATGGTATAGAGATATGTTCTTGTAGTTAGTTATTGACTATGGCAAAAATGAGGATTATAATACCTAAGACATTTTATTTTTAGAGATATAATAATAAAGAAAGGAGAGATAATGGGAGATTTAGCTGAGCGGCTGGCAGAAGAGCTACATGTCGAAACAGTGTTTGAAGTCCCCTTTTTTGGTGGCATTTCCGAGTCGGTTGTTGTGACTTGGATAATAATGGCATTTTTTCTTGTTATTTCTATCTTGCTAACCAGAAATTTAAAAGTGGAGAATCCGGGTAAAAGGCAGCTTGTGGTAGAAGCAAGCGTGACTTGGCTTCAAGGGGCGGTAAAAAATATTGTAGGAGAACATGGCAAGGCTTATGTGCCATACCTGACAAGCGTACTTATGTATATTGCAGTTGCGAATGTCATTGGAATTTTAGGTTTCAAACCTCCTACAAAGGACTTAAATATTACTATTGCACTTGCAGTATTCAGCATTATTATAATTGAATATGCCGGTATACATAAAAAAGGAGTAGGTAAGTGGCTGAAAAGTTTTACAGAACCTATGGTAGTAATTACTCCAATTAAAATACTTGAAGTATTTACTACTCCGCTATCCTTGTGTATGCGACTTTTTGGAAATGTACTTGGTGCTTTTGTAGTTATGAAGCTTATAGAGTTTGTACTTCCTGTAGGGCTTCCGGTGGTATTTAGTTTTTATTTTGATATTTTTGACGGACTGATTCAAGCTTATGTATTCGTGTTCTTAACAGGCTTATTCATTGGCGAACAGCTTGAATAGGTCAGGTTTATAATAAAAATAAGGAGAAAAATTTATGAATTTATTAGGAATTGGTGCTGGTATTGCAGTTTTGGCAGGTTTAGGAGCGGGTATCGGTATTGGTATTGCTACAGGTAAAGCGGCAGATGCTACAGCAAGACAGCCTGAGGCGGCGGAAAAAATTCGTAGCGTACTTATTCTTGGTGCGGCTCTTGCGGAGGCAACAGCTATTTATGGTTTTGTTATTGCAGTCCTTATAATAATGATGCTTAAATAAGAGGCATATAAGGAGGAATAATGCTTAAATTAGATTGGAATCTCCTCTTTACCGCAATAAATATTGTCGTATGGTACATAATAATAAAGTTGTTTTTATTTAAACCTGTCAACAATATAATAGCTAAAAGAAGAGAGGCTATAAATGGAAAGTTTAATGAGGCTGAAACAGCCAAAAAAGATGCCTATGCACTTAAAGCAAAATATGAAGAAGCTGTAAGTAATGCTTCAAATGAAAGACAAAATATAATTGAAAAGGCAAGAGCTAATGCAGATGAAGAATACAAGCGTATTTTAGAAGAAGCGGATGTTAAAGCCGTAGCAGTTATAAATAATGCAAAAGAGCAGGCAAAGGAAGAACATCAAAAGATAATAAGAGAAGCGGATATGGAAATAGCACGCCTTGTTATGGAAGCTACTACAAAGCTTATGCTTAACAGCAGTAATGGAGCCAGTGACAAGCATCTTTATGATGAATTTATAACAAAAGAAGGTGAACACAGTGAGTCTTGATAACAATAATAAAGAGTTAAAGGTTAGCCTTTTTTATGTTACACCGCCACTTGATACCCAACTTGACAAAATAAAAGAGTTTGTCGCTTCTAAAAAGGGTGTAAATAAAGAAGATGTTCAGATAGAACTTATAGAGAAGAAGGATTTAGTTGGAGGTTTTGTACTTCGCATAGGTACACATGAATATGATTGGAGTACAAAGGGCAGACTTGACCAGCTTATGGCGGAACTTCTTAACTCGGATGACGGTTCTAAAGAAGTGGATGGGACCAATTATTTAGATGACGGACTTGATGCAGAAAGCATTGCTAAGGACAGACTTTCTAAGCTTAGAAGCAGCATAGAAGGTTTTGCACCTAAGACTGAAGAGCAGGAAGTCGGTTTTGTCACGGCTGTCGGCGATGGAATTGCAAGAATACAGGGTATAGACCATGCTATGTACGGAGAAATTATTGAGTTTGAATCAGGTGCCAAGGGTATGGTTCAGGATATCAAATCAGAGAGCATAGGCTGTATTCTTTTTAATAAGGCGGATACAGTAGTAGAGGGAGCGAGGGTAAGCCGTACAGGTAAAAAGACAGGCGTTCCTGTAGGTGAAGGTTTCCTCGGGAGAGTTGTAGATGCCCTAGGTAATCCGATAGACGGCGGTGGGGATGTAGTTGCTTCCGATTTCAGACCGGTTGAACATGAAGCCCCGGGAATAGTAGAAAGAAAATCCGTATCCGTACCGCTTGAAACAGGTATTTTGGCTATTGATTCTATGTTTCCTATAGGAAGAGGACAGAGAGAGCTTATTATAGGTGACAGACAAACCGGTAAGACAGCGATTGCAGTAGATACTATAATTAACCAAAAAGGTAAGGGAGTTATCTGTATCTATGTAGCTATAGGTCAGAAATCTTCAACAGTAGCAAAACTGGTTAATACTTTGGATAAAAACGGTGCTCTTGGTTATTCTATTGTAGTTGCAGCTACCGCATCGGACTCATCGGCTTTGCAGTATATTGCACCTTATGCTGCTACTTCAATGGCTGAGTACTTTATGTATAAGGGCAAGGATGTGCTTATTGTTTATGATGATTTAAGTAAACACGCAGTTGCATATAGAGCTTTGTCGCTCCTTTTAGAGCGTTCTCCGGGGCGTGAGGCTTATCCGGGAGATGTATTCTATCTTCATTCAAGACTTCTTGAAAGAAGCAGTCGTCTTTCAGATGAGGCGGGAGGCGGCTCAATCACGGCACTTCCTATTATAGAAACACAGGCGGGAGATGTATCGGCATACATTCCTACTAATGTAATTTCAATTACTGACGGACAGATATTCTTAGAGAGCAGTTTGTTTTTCTCCGGACAAAGACCGGCGGTAAATGTAGGGCTTTCGGTATCTCGTGTAGGCGGCGCTGCACAAAGTAAAGCTATGAAAAAAGCTTCCGGTTCAATAAGAATTGACCTTGCACAGTACCGTGAAATGGAAGTATTTACACAGTTCTCATCCGACCTTGATCAGGTGACGAAGAACCAGCTTACTTATGGTAAAGGGCTTATGGAACTTCTTAAACAGCCTCTTTGTAAACCGCTTTCACTTCATGAGCAGGTAATAACACTTGTAGCAGCTACTAAAAAGATTATGATGCTTGTGGAAAGTGATAAGATTAAAGAATTTCAGACTGAAATGTTGGATTATTTTGAAACACATCATCCTGAAATTACAAGGGAAATTGAGAATCAGAAGATACTTACAGAGGATCTTACAGAGAGAATAGTGGATGCTGCAACTCAATTCCGTAATTTTTATCTTGGTGCAAAAGAAGGTAAATAAATATGGCTAATGCAAGAGAGATTAAAAATAGAATCTCAAGCGTTAAAGATACGGCAAAGATAACCAAGGCGATGTATCTCATATCGTCAACCAAGCTTAGAAAAGCTAAAAAGAGTCTTGAAGATACAGAGCCGTATTTTTACAATCTACAAATGGCTATTGCAAGGCTTCTAAGACATATGCCTGATATGAGACACAGCTTTCTTAAAAACCTTAGCGATATTGAGCCTGAAAAGAGAAGGCGCGGGCTAATCATTGTAACGGCAGATAAGGGACTTGCGGGTGCATATAACCATAATGTTATTAAGTGTACTGAAAAATGGCTGAAAGAACCCGGGATAAACTCTTTATTTGTTGTCGGTGAGCTTGGAAGAGGCTATTTTATGAACAAGGGAATGGAGATAGATTCCCATTTCAGATATACTACGCAGAATCCTTCATTACACAGGGCAAGGAAGATAATCGGTGCGGTAGTAGATAAGTATCAGGCAGGAGAATTAGATGAAATAACTATAGTCTATACAAGGATGGTAAACAGTATGGTTACTCAGACTGAGGTAGTGCCGCTTTTACCGCTTGATAAGAAAAAGATTATGGGTAATATCCCTGCGGGCTTTATTACAGAACAGGATATAACAATGCTCCCTTCTCCAAAAGAGGTGCTTGATACAGTTATACCTAATTATTTGGTAGGCTTTGTGTATGGAGCACTGGTGGAGTCATTTTGCTCTGAACAAAATGCAAGAATGATGGCTATGCAGGCGGCAAATGACAATGCAGACGAGATAATCAGGGAGTTGTCAATACAATACAATCGTGTAAGGCAGGCAGCCATAACTCAGGAAATAACTGAGGTTGTAGCAGGAGCCAAGGCACAGCATTTGAGGAAATGAGAATGAAGAATGGTAAGATAGTACAGGTAATGGGACCGGTTGTGGATGTCCTGTTTCCGGATGAAGATGTACCTAAGATTAAAGATGCCCTGCTTGTAGATAATCACGGAAAGAAGTGTCTAATGGAAGTTTCTTCGCATCAGGGCGGGAACATAGTCAGATGTATCATGCTCACTGCCTCAGAAGGACTTAGCAGAGATATGGAGGTAACAGCAACGGGTGACGGCATAAAAGTACCTGTCGGTGAGGCTACACTTGGAAGGCTTTTCAATGTATTCGGTGATACCATAGACGGCGGTGTCAGTCTTGAAAATGAAGAACACTGGACTATACACAGAGAACCTCCTAAGTTTTCAGAGCAAAGCCCGGCAGTAGAGATACTTGAAACAGGCATCAAGGTAATAGATCTGCTTGCACCTTATGCAAAGGGCGGTAAGATTGGTCTTTTTGGCGGTGCCGGTGTAGGTAAGACAGTTCTTATTCAGGAACTTATAAGAAATATTGCTACCGAGCATGGAGGCTATTCTATATTTACAGGCGTAGGAGAGCGTTCAAGAGAGGGTAATGACCTTTGGACTGAAATGAAGGAGTCCGGCGTTATAGCTAAGACCGCTTTGGTATTCGGTCAGATGAACGAGCCGCCGGGAGCCAGAATGAGGGTTGCAGAGACAGGACTTACTATGGCGGAATATTTCAGAGATGAAAAAAATGCGGATGTGCTTCTTTTTATTGACAATATTTTCCGTTATGTACAGGCAGGCTCGGAGGTTTCAGCCCTGCTTGGGCGTATGCCTTCAGCGGTAGGTTATCAGCCTACCCTTGCGACAGATGTAGGTGAGCTTCAGGAGAGGATTGCATCTACAAAGTCAGGCTCAGTTACCTCTGTTCAGGCAGTATATGTGCCTGCAGATGATATTACCGATCCGGCTCCTGCAACTACATTTACACATCTTGATGCAACAACCGTACTTTCAAGAAAAATAGTTGAACAAGGTATATATCCGGCGGTAGATCCGCTTGAGTCATCTTCGAGAGTACTTGAGGCGGATGTAGTGGGTGAGGAGCATTATAATACAGCAAGAAAAGTGCAGGAAATGCTTCAAAAATACCGTGAATTACAGGATATAATTGCAATTCTCGGTATGGAAGAACTTTCAGAAGCAGATAAGCAGACTGTCAACAGGGCGAGAAAGATACAGCGTTTCCTTTCGCAGCCTTTCTTTGTGGCGGAGACATTTACGGGAGTACAGGGTAAATATGTACCGCTTGCTGAAACTATAAGAGGGTTTAAGGCGATAATTGAAGGTGAAATGGATGAATATCCTGAGGCAGCCTTCTTTAATGTAGGAACTATAGACGAAGTTAAGGCGAAAGCAGAAGCTATGGAGCGGGAGGCCGTATAAGTGGCAAATAGAACATTTTATCTTAAAGTATATGCAAGTGACAGAATCTTTTTCGAGGGACAGTGCAGAAGCCTGGTTATACCTCAAAGTGATGGTTTAAGAGCTATACAGGCTCATCATGAGGACATGGTGCTTGCAGTGGATATGGGTGAAGCCCACATAGTTGAGGAGGATGGAACTGTTACCTATGTAGTAGTAGGAAGCGGTATGGTTCAGATTTTCCACAACAGGGCAATTATGCTTGTGGATACTGCCGAACTTCCGGATGAAATTGATTCTAAGCGTGCAGGAGATGCACTTGAAAGAGCAAAAGAGCAACTCAGACAGAAACAAAGTATTCAGGAGCATAAGATGAGTCAGGCTTCACTTGCAAGAGCTCTTACAAGGCTTAAAGAAAGTTCAAAATATAATGCTTAATGTGAACTAAAGAAAAAACATGAGAAACTAAACTTAGTCTTTAGTTTCCCATGTTTTTGTTGTATAATGTAATCGACAGTAAATGATTTTGAAGATAGGTATATATTTTTAAAAATGAGATTGTTATTGATTTAACAAAAATACCTTATGAAAGGGGATATTACAATGAAGTGTACCAGACGGATTACAGATGATCTGCATTATGTAGGAGGAAGCGACAGGAGACTCTCTCTTTTTGAAAATTGTTTTCCGATACCTGATGGAGTTGCATATAATTCTTATCTTCTAATGGATGAAAAGACGGTTTTATTTGATACAGTTGATTATGCGATAGGTAGACAGTTTATAGATAATATTACTTCAATTCTTGATAACAGAAAGCTTGACTATTTGATTGTAAACCACATGGAGCCTGACCATTGTTCTTTAATTACACAAATTATAGCACTTTATCCTGATGTTAAACTTATTGCAAATAAAAAGACCTTAGGACTTATTTCACAGTTTTATCATATAGATATGACAGAGCGTACTGTTTTGGTAAGAGATGGAGACACCTTCTCTACAGGAAGACATAATCTTAAATTTATTACAGCACCTATGGTACATTGGCCGGAAGTGATGTTTACTTATGATGAAACAGATAAAATTTTATTTTCTGCTGATGCTTTTGGAACATTCGGGGCTTTGGACGGTAGAATATTTAATGATGAGATTGACTACAGACATGGGTTTATGGATGAGGCAAGGAGATATTATGCCAACATAGTAGGTAAATATGGTGCACAGGTGCAGGCGGTATTTAAAAAGCTTCCTGCAGAGATTGCCTGTGTCTGTCCGTTGCATGGACCGATTTGGAGAAATGATATTTCTTTCTTCTTAGAGAAATATCAAGCTTGGAGTACCTATACACCGGAAGAAAACGGAGTATTTATAGTTTATGCGTCTATGTATGGGAATACTGAGCTTGTAGCAAATATGCTTTCTGTAAAACTTGCTGAGCAAGGTATAGTAAATATGAAGCTGGTAGATGTATCAAGTTGTCATTATTCATACCATATCAGCAATATGTTTAAGTACAGTACTATAGTATTTGCCGTACCTTCATATAATACATCTGTTCATCCTAAGATGAATGAACTTATCCATGAAATGAAGGAAATTACCATAAGGAATAGGGCTTATGCTGTAATAGAGAATGCTTCTTGGTCACCAAGTGCGGCAAGGACAATTAAAAATGTGGTGGGTGAGTTAAAAAATATGAGACATCTGGGGGAAACATTTACAATCAAGTCCGCAATTTCTGAGGTTCAGGAAGAAAAGCTTGATGAACTTGCTAGAATTATAGCAAGTGAAGTGGCAGAAGATTAAAAAATAATGATTTAACAGGAAGGCAAAGAAATATAAAGCCTTCCTTTTTTGAAGCAATACAGTCAAAATAAAAAGGAGGAAACCGACAAAGTGCGGCAGTAAAAATATGAGACATGGATTTATAAAGGTTGCGGCAGTTACACCGGATATAAAAGTTGCAGATTGTTTTTTTAATGGTGAAAGCATAATAAGAGAAATGAAATTTTGCGTAGAAAGGGGGGTAAAAATAGCGGTATTTCCTGAACTTGTAATAACAGGCTATACCTGTGGTGAGTTGTTTTTACAGGACAGACTTTTAAATGCGGCAATAATTACTCTCAACAAGATAATACAAGCAGGAAAAGATATGGATATGCTTGTTTTTGTGGGATTGCCGTTTGAATTGGACGGTAAGCTTTATAATGTGGCGGCGGCATTTAAGGACGGTGAACTTTTGGGACTTATCCCTAAAAAGCATATACCGGAGTTTTCTGACTTATATGAGCTTCGTTATTTTACTGCTGCACCGAAAAAAAATCAGATAATAAAATGGGAATATAACATATCGGGAGTAACGAATTTTGGTAACAAGCTTATATTTACCAGCAAAGAGATGAAAAATTTAAGAGTAGCAGCTGAAATTTGTGAAGATTTGTGGGTAATAATTCCGCCAAGCAACTATCATGCACAGGCAGGAGCGACTATAATAGCAAATCTTTCTGCAAGTCCTGAAACTACAGGAAAACATGATTATAGAAAAGCACTTGTAAATGGACAGTCTGCAAGGCTTAATGCGGGATATATTTATGCAACAAACGGAGAAGGCGAATCAACTACAGATTTAGTTTTTGGAGGACATAACTTAATCTGTGAAAATGGAACTGTCCTTGCTGAGAAAAAACGCTTTGAAAACGGTTTTATTACAGCAGAAATAAATGTAGACAGACTGGTTTATGAAAGACGCAGGATGAATACTTATGCTATAAGCGGAAAGGAAGAGTATGAATATATCCAATTTTCTTTTAACAGCCCATACATAACTGAAACAAATGAATATGGAGAAACGGAACAACGCTTGGTAAAAATTCCTCTTGAAAGAAAATTTTCTAAAACTCCTTTTGTGGCAGAAGATAAAAAGAAGAGGGATGAGCATTCAAAAGAAATAATTACATTACAGGCATTAGGACTTAAAAAGAGAATACTTCATACAGGGGTAAAACATGCCGTAATAGGGATTTCCGGCGGACTTGATTCCACTCTTGCGGTAATGGTTGTGTGCAAGGCTTTTGACATGCTGGGATTTGACAGAGAGAATATAATATCGGTTACGATGCCTTGTTTTGGAACAAGTGACAGAACGCATAGAAATGCAATCGAACTTGCGAGGGTACTTGGAATAACCTTGCGTGAAATAAATATAAGAGATTCAGTAATAAGACATTTAAGAGATATAGGACATGATGAGAATATACACAATATAACATTTGAAAATGCACAGGCCCGTGAAAGAACACAGGTACTAATGGATCTTGCAAATGAGTGTAACGGACTGGTAATAGGGACAGGAGATATGAGTGAACTGGCTCTTGGTTTTACAACTTATAATGGAGATCAGATGTCTATGTATGGGGTAAATTCTTCCGTACCGAAAACTTTGATAAGATATTTAGTACAATTCTGCTCGGAAGAATGCAGGTTAAAGGGGAAAAATTCGCTTGCCGATGTACTTGTGAACATATTAAATACTCCCGTAAGTCCGGAGTTGCTTCCTCTTAATGAAGCGGGAGAGATAATTCAAAAAACAGAAGATTTGATAGGGCCGTATGAACTTAGTGACTTTTTCCTTTATCATATAGTACGCTGGGGAGTAGAACCTGATAAGCTTTTTAGATTAGCTTGTGAAACTTTCATAGGAGATTATACAGAAGAAGAAATTTTAAAATGGCAGAAAAGTTTTTATAACAGATTTTTTGGACAACAATATAAGCGTTCCTGTATGCCTGACGGACCTAAGGTAGGTTCGATAAGTCTTTCTCCGAGAGGAGATTTTAGGATGCCGTCAGATGCAACGGGAAATTTGTGGAGGTAATATGATACTTGGAATATATGGGTATGGCGGACATGGACTGGAAGTTGAAGAACTTGCGAGAGTAATAAATTCTAAGGAGAACAGGTGGGGGGATATTATTTTCATAGATGATGCACCAAATAAAATTGACAATGAAAAAATATTTTCTTTTGAGGATATAATAAGTAAGCACAATCCTGAAGATATAGAATTTATGGTCGGCATAGGAGAACCGGTAATTAGAGAGAAGATATATAATAAAGTGAAGGAAAAAGGATATAATTTTGCAACTCTTGTTCATCCGTCGGCGTTTGTTGCAGGAAATGCTAGGATTGAAGAAGGAACGGTAATATGTTATAATGCCTATGTATCCGTAGATACATATGTGGCTGAGAACAGCCTTGTGCAGCCTATGTCGGTAGTCGGACATGGCTGTATGATAGGCAAAAATTCTGTCATATCCGCTTTTGTATCTATGGGAGGAAATAGCAGAATAGGTGATAATTCTTTTGTCGGAATGAATGTGCCTATAAAACAGGGAACTGTTATTGGTAGCGGTTCCGTAGTCGGAATGGGCTCTGTAGTTGTAAGAGATATACCTGATGGAGTTGTAGCAGTCGGTAATCCTGCAAGACCGATGAAAAATGATAATATAAGAGCATTTAGATAAAAAATATATTTGGAGGCAAGATGAGCAGACTTCTTGAAAATAAGAATATTATACTTACCGGTTCAAATAGAGGAATAGGCAAGGCTATGCTTGATGTATTTGCTGAAAATGGAGCAAATATTTGGGCATATACAAGAAAAAATACGGATGAGTTTGAGCAATATTGTAGAAAACTTAGTGAGAAAGAAAAAGTAAATATAAGAATTGTTGAATGTGAGCTTACAGATGTAGACGATATTAAAAGAGCTGTAAAAGAAATAATGACATCTAAGCTTAAAGTTGACGGACTGGTAAATAATGCAGGAATTATTTATAATGCACTTTTTCCGATGTCGCAGTTAGAGAGAGTAAAAGAGCAGTTTGAAGTAAATTTTTTTGCACCATATCTTTTAACTCAGTATGTGATTAAACTTATGCTTAAAAATAAAAGTGGAAGTATAGTAAATCTTGCCTCTATGACAGGTCTTGATGGAAAAAACGGACAATCTGCCTATGCAGGGACTAAGGCAGCAGTTATAGGATTTACAAAAACGCTTTCTAAGGAATTTGGAGAAAGCGGTATAAGGATAAATGCCTTGGCACCCGGCTATATAGAAACAGATATGTTAAGTTCGCTGCCTGAAGATAAGTTGGAAGAGGTAAAAAGACAAATAAATCTTCGTAGGACGGGAACACCTAAAGAAGTTGCCAAAGCAGCAGTTTTCCTCCTTTCAGACCTTTCAAGTTATATTACGGGAGAAGTTATACGAGTAGACGGCGGGATTTAAAATAATTTAGAATAAATAAAAGGAGAATAATATGACAAATTTAGAAAAGTATACAGAGGTATTTGCAGAAAGTTTGAATATTTCAAAAGAAGAAACAGCAGGGCTTGTTTATCAGGGGATTGATGAATGGGATTCAGTGGGACATATGTCTCTTATATCGGCACTTGAAGATGCTTTTGATATAATGTTTGATACAGATGATATTATTGATTTAAGTTCTTTTGAGAAAGGTAAGGAGATACTAAAGAAGTATGATGTGGAATTTAACTAAATTTGGTGAAAATATAGCAGTTATAACAGAAACATCTAAACAATATACATATAATGAACTTAACCGGTTATCAGAAGAGATAGTTAAAAATATTGATGGAAGATGTTTGGTTATGTGTTTGTGCAAAAATGAAACAGCCCCATTACTGGGGTATGTTTCATTTATTAATAATAAGATAGTACCTCTTATGGTCGACTCAGAATTAGAGCAGGAACTTTTAGATGTGCTTATAGATACATATAAGCCTGACTATTTGTGGTGTCCGAACAGTAAAGTAGAAGAATTAGATGAATATGTGAAGATAGCAGAGGTATTAAACTATAGCCTTATTAAAACAGGGTTTAATAAAACTTATCCTATGAATGAGGAATTGGCATTGCTTCTTACTACCTCAGGCTCTACAGGCAGTCCTAAGTTAGTAAGGCAGACATATAAAAACTTAATATCAAATACAGAGTCAATAATTAAATATCTTGAACTTACAGAAACCGAGAGGGCAATAACAACTCTCCCTATGAATTACACCTATGGTCTTTCAATTATTAATACTCATCTTTATGTAGGAGCCTCTATAATATTAACAGATACAACTCTTATGCAGAAGGAGTTTTGGAATCTGTTTAAGAGTGAAAAAGCGACTTCATTTGGAGGGGTTCCTTATATCTTTGAAATGCTTGAAAAACTCAGATTTTTCAGAATGGAACTTCCGAGCCTCAGATATATGACACAGGCAGGAGGAAAGCTTTCGCCTGAACTCCATAAGAAGTTTGCAGAGTATGCAAGGGATAATGGTAAGAAATTTGTAGTAATGTATGGACAGACAGAGGCCACTGCACGCATGGCATATCTACCGGCTGATAAAGCACTTGAGAAATATGGAAGCATGGGAATAGCAATACCGGGAGGAAAATTTACTCTGATTGATGTTGATGGAGAGGAAATAACGAAACCCGATATAGTAGGAGAGCTTGTATATGAGGGAGCCAATGTAGCTATGGGATATGCTACCAGTGGTGAGGATCTTATTAAAGGCGATGAGTGGTTTGGAAAGAACATTACAGGCGATATGGCAAAGCGTGACAGCGATGGATACTATTATATAACAGGAAGAAAAAAGAGATTTCTTAAAATATTTGGAAGCAGGGTAAACCTTGATGAAACTGAAAGATTGGTAAAATCCGAGTTTACAGAATTAGACTGTGTTTGTGGTGGAGTAGACGATAAGATATATGTATTTTTAACTGATGAAAAGTATTCAGATAGGGTTAAAAAATTCCTTGCTACAAAGCTGAACTTTAATTCCAATGCTTTTAAGGTGGAATATATAGAAAAAATACCAAGAAATGAGGCGGGGAAGGTTCTATACAAGTCACTGGAGACATACTATATAAGTTGAAAGGCAGATTATGGAGTATAATAAGATTCTTGAAATAGCACCATTTTCACTTGATAAAACAAAAAAAGGTAAAATACTTACGGAAGGACTGAAAGAACTTAGTAATCATCATATTGATAACTGCAAAGAGTATAAAAAGATGATGCAAACTATAGGCTATGATGAATCGGAGGTCAAGTCGTATTATGACTTGCCCTTTCTTCCTGTCAGCCTTTTTAAGGATCTTGAACTTAAAAGTATAGCAGATGAAGAGATTTTTAAGACTATGACTTCGTCAGGAACTACAGGTCAAGCAGTTTCTAAGATTTACTTAGACAAAGAAACTGCCTCGAATCAACAGAAAACTTTAGTAAAAATAGTTTCAGAATTTACAGGTGGGGAAAGACTTCCTATGCTTATAATTGATTGTCCTTCTGTAGTTAAAAACAGGGCTATGTTTTCTGCAAGAGGAGCAGGGATATTGGGATTTTCTATCTTTGGGGCAGGTAAAGCCTATGCGTTGGATGACAGTATGGAAATTGATATAGAAGGAGTAGAAGAGTTTCTTGAAAAACATAAAGGAAAGAAAATTCTTCTATTTGGATTTACTTTTATGATATGGCAGCATTTCTACAAAGCATTAAAGAATAATGAGCATAAGTTTGATTTGTCAAATGGAATACTTATACATGGCGGTGGTTGGAAGAAGCTTGTATCTGAGCAGGTTTCACCTCTTGAATTTAACAAAAGGCTTGAGGAAGTCTGTGGCATAAAAAAGGTACATGATTATTATGGAATGGTGGAGCAGACAGGTTGTATATATATGGAATGTGAATGTGGACATTTACATGCAAGTATATTCTCAGATGTAATTACAAGAAGGGTAAATGATTTCTCTGTGTGTGATTTTGGCGAGAAAGGCATTATACAGGTGGTTTCACTACTTCCTAAGTCATATCCCGGACATTCCCTTATTACAGAAGATGAAGGGATAGTTTTGGGGGAAGATGACTGTCCTTGTGGAAGAAAAGGAAAATATTTTAAAGTTCTTGGAAGACTTAAAAATGCTGAAATAAGGGGGTGCAGTGATACTTATGCAGCTAAATTTTAATGAATTAGAATACCTTATAGGCAGCCCTGAAATAGTAGAAAATATGAAATATGCCAAGGCATTAAGCCCGTTTTCGGAGACTGTGGTTGAATTTTTAAATGCTCTTTCAGAAAAACTGAGGAATGTAAGAGAATACTCTGATGTAGCAACTTTTGGGTTTTGGTGTAGAAGGGCAAATTTATTAAAAGAAAAAAATAAATATGATGATTTGAATGTAAGATTTGGTAAAGGAATAGTATTTCACAGTACGCCTTCCAATGTGCCGGTAAATTTTGCTTTTAGTTTTGCAGCCGGGCTTTTGGCAGGAAATGCTAACATAGTAAGATTACCCGCTAAAGATTTTCCTCAGGTGGATATTATAGTAAGGAAAATCAAAGAGCTTTTAGAAGAGAAATATAAAGAACTGTTATCTTATATTTGTTTTGTAAAGTATGAAACAGTTAAAGAAATAACAGACATTTTTTCTGAAATATCTAATATAAGGGTAATATGGGGAGGCGATGCTACTATTGACAGGATGCGTACTTCAAAAATTAGCCCAAGGACAACTGAAATTACATTTTCTGACAGACATTCATTGGTGGTTATAGATGCTGACAGCTACCTTGTAGCAGAGAATAAAGAGAGGATAATCACAGGCTTTTATAATGATACATATTATACAGATCAAAATGCCTGTACTTCACCTAGAATTGTATTTTGGATAGGTAAGGAAAAGGAAAAAGCCAAGGAAGATTTTTGGAAGAGAGTAAGAGAAAAGGTTTCTGAAAACTACGATATTAAGGCTGTACAGGCTGTTGGCAAACTGGCAGCTATTTACAAGGCGGCAGTAGGTCTAACTGTAAGTTTGAATAAGGGTAACTTGGTTGAGGTTACAAGACTTACACCTAAAGAAATAACAAGTGAAGTAATGGACTATAAGTATAATAGCGGTTTCTTTTATGAGGCAGATATAGAAAGTTTGGTTGAAATTGCTCCTATATGTGATATAAGATGTCAGACTATAACATATTTTGGAGTGGAGCCGGTAAAATTCGTAGAATTTATGAAAAATGTTACTCCAAGGGGAGTAGACAGAATTGTGCCTATTGGAAAATCTATGGATTTTGGACTTGTTTGGGACGGATATGATCTCATAAGAGAGATGTCTAGGAAAGTTGATATTATTTAACCTTATATAAATGAATTGTGATTTATGGGTTTAATATACTGTTTTATGTTAAAGAAGGGTATTGCAATGCACATTTTATTTCTGACACTGGCAAAAGTATCTTCACCTGATGATGAAGGAATATATATGGATCTTATGAAATGCTTCGCAGATAATGGGCATAAGCTCTATATAGTAACTCCTATTGAAAAAAAGGATGAAACTGAGGAAGAGATTATAGGAACAGGCAACCTTAATATACTTAGATGTAAGACAGGCAACCTTTTTGGGGTAGCTATGGTTGAAAAGGGAATTTCTCAGACCTTACTTCCCTTTAAGTATATGAAAGCTATAGAAAGGCATTTTAAGGGTATAAAATTTGACCTGATTTTATATTCTACCCCTCCGATAAGCCTTGCGGGTGTAGTAGAGAAAATAAAGAAAAAAACAGGGGCTAAGACCTATCTTTTATTAAAGGATATTTTCCCGCAGAATGCAGTAGATATAGGTATTATCAGTCCTTTTATGGCAAAGACTTTATTTAGACATAAAGAAAAGAAACTTTATAAAATTTCCGATTATATCGGTTGTATGTCACCTGCCAATGTGGAATATCTGCTTAAACATAATGAAGTAGACAGCGTCGAGGTTGAAGTCTGCCCTAATTCCATAAAGGTTACAGATAATATAAATAATGAAGTGCTACAGAGTAATGAAGCTTTAGAGATTGATGGCAGAAACATAATTTTATCTAAATATAATATTCCGCTTGATAAAACTATTTTCTTATATGGTGGAAATCTTGGACTTCCACAAGATATTCCGTTTGTTATAGAATGTATAAAAAAATCTGTAGAAGTTAAAGAAGCTCATTTTGTAATCTGTGGTGACGGAACTGAATATGAAAAACTTGAGAATTTTGTAAATGAAACTAATCAGACTAATCTTACATTAATTAAAGCTTTGCCTAAGTCTGAATATGATAGCCTTGTAAGAGTCTCGGATATAGGAATGATATTTCTTGACCATAGATTTACTATACCTAATTTTCCATCAAGACTGCTTTCGTATCTAAAGGAGAAAAAGCCTGTGCTTGTTTGCACAGATAAAAATACGGATATTGGAAAGATAGCGAAAGAGAATGAGTTTGGATTAAGTTCCATAAGTGACAATACAGAGGAATTTGTAAAAAATGTAAATAAGCTTACAGATAAAGAACTAAGGATTAAGTTAGGTGAAAATGGATATAGGTTTTTAATGGAGAATTATACAGTAGAAAACAGTTATAAAATCATCATGAAACACTTTGAAAATAAAGCTATCGCAATCCCGCTGGCTTTAGACGGTGGGTTAAGGTAGCAAAAATTATGATTTAGTGGTATAATAA
>CAUTOC010000033.1:0-25040 GCA_963539695.1 uncultured Catonella sp.
TTCTCTTGCAAGCAAGCTTGCATCGAATTTTTATACTTTTGACACTTGTATCATTTTATATTAAATTCCATACCCATCATCTTGTCTGACTTCTTTAAGTTTGTAAGCCGTAACAGATAACTTATCACCTCTAAATACTCCAACCATAGCCGGAATAGCTCCAATTAAGGTAAATGCTAAAAGCTTAACAAATTCAATAATAAACTGTGATTCTGTAAACATAATATCAGCAAAATATCTCACCATTTCATCAATATAAGCTATATCCTCAGGATTCTGCCTGATTACATACACACAAGCATCTAAGACTGCTGCTGCATAAGTCATCGCAAACATTATTACTACTGATATTAATGCACCTTTTTTTGAAAGTTTTCCTGCTAAAAACGCATAACCTTTAACTGTACATACACCCATTATAAGTCCCGCTAAAACTGAAACATAGCCAAGCTGTCCTATTAATACTATTGCAATTACACCTATAAAGCTTCCGAGGAGCGCACCCACAATACCTGTAACTACATTTTCACTTTTTTCACTTTTACTGTAGCTTCTGTTTTTAATTGTGAGTTCAGCTTTACCATATTCTTCATCACAAAGAAGCATTACCTTACCACCAACTATACAGAATACAAGATTATCATTTCTTCCGCTGACTTCACAGCAGTTATTCCATCCTGCATTTTTTAATAATGCAGGTAAAGCAGAAACAGCTGCTTCTATATTCTCAAGAAAGGCTCCATCTGTAAAAGGTTTCTTCAATGTAAAGCTCACATTATACTGTTTAACTGTTGCTCTTGCAATAGCACTTTCTTTAGAGGCTATTTCATTCATACTCTGCTTGTCAGGTAAACTGCCATTAGTGACAGAAACAATTATTTCATAATTTTTTCCATCATTGTTCTGAACAAGCCTCATAGCTAAGCCTGAAACTGTTCCATACCATGCATCTGAAGTTTCATCATATTCCATTCCCTTCGCCTGCAATAACTCTGTTATCTTACCTTTATTCATTCCTATAACTCCTTTTCTTTTTATGTCTGATACATTATATACTATTTAAAACAATATTTAAACCAAAAATTTATCCCATATTATTCACGAAATATCTAGCGAAATATCGTAATCAAGCCGCAGCCCCCCATTACGATATTTTGCAGATGTTTGGTAATATTACCCCATAGTCACAGACCGAAAACAGTTCATCCTACTGTAATACACGGAAAATGAGGTCTGTGATCTATGGCGTGAATAATTGGGATTTATCCCATAAGCTTTTCTATAAACTCACATATTCTCCTACCCGATTTCCCATCAAAATAATCAAAAAATTCTTTTTTAAATTTCTCTATTTTCTCAGTTTCAAAGTCATTATCAGCAAGTGCATTAATAATTTCATCCATATTGTAAACAACCTTACCCGGCACAAAGCTTAAATACTCATAGTAAAAACCACGAGTAGAAATATATTCCTGTAAATCAAAAGCATAAAACAACATAGGTACATTTAACAGACTAGCTTCAAATATTACTGAAGAATAATCAGTTATCAGTACATCAGTAATAAAAAGTAAATCATTCAACTCTTCATTTTCTGACAAATCTATTATTTTATCCTTATAATTTTCAGGTATAGTAAGCTTATTGTTTACATGAGGATGATGTTTTACTATGATTTTATACTCATCACCGAATTTTTCAAATATTTTTTCATAATCAAAGCGATAGTGCGGATAATTCCCCTCTTTTTTACTTGAACCCCTAAATGTCGGAGCAAAAAGAATAACTTTTTTATTCTCAAGCATTGGATAAGAGGCATAAATTTTTTCTTTGGTTTTAAGTTTATAATCATCATCAAAAAATATATCAGTTCTCGGCACACCTGTCGATATTATACTGTTTATATTCATCCCAAAAGCTTCTGCATAGTGCTTTGCTACCTTTTTAGAACTTACTGTACAATAATCATAAGTTCTGTGTGAACGGCTTTCCTGTGGCCAGCACCCCTCTTTACTGAGTCTGCTAAAGCCAAAAGTCTTAAAAGCACCACAGGCATGCCAAACCTGAATTAAATAATTATCTTTGCGTTTTTTTATCTCATACACCGAACGAATATAATCATCAATCAAAATCACTTTTGAGGTTGCAAAATAATAACCATATTTAATACAGGAAACAAGACTTTCTTTAGTATCCAACACCGTTTTTATCTCGATATTTTTATTTTTAATAAGCTCTTTATAAATATTTTCATAATTTCCACTTATTTTGTTTCTGCGGTTCGATATGAATGTAACTCTATTGTTTTTAAGCTTTGAAAACTTGAAAAGATAAAACCCAAGCTTAGTCATCAGATTCTTAAATGTACTAAGTCCGATTTTCTTATCTAGGATAAGCTCTGACCTCCATCTAATATGCTCTATGATGCCCATTATTTTCCTGTACTTTTTAGTAGAACCTGTAGAAATTATAGTTAAAGCTTCAAATATGGCTTCTACAAAGAAAAATGGCATAAGTATAACAGCCAATGTAAACATAAATATATTCCAAACAAATGAAATTATCCCTCTTAAACCTCGGATAATTACCTTTACAGCCTTATTTTTATCATTAGCTGCTCTTATTAAACTTATACCTAAATTATCTTCATTAATATATATTGAATATTTTTTTGAACCGGTTATAGTAATACCTTTTGTCGGATTTAAAATTAAATCAGAGAAAATTTGTCTGCCATAAGAAAATTCTATTTTAACTTCAAGCTTATCCGGATTTTTATAGTCAATAAATAAATCTTCAAGCGAGTAAAAATACTCAGCTAAAATAAAAAACCTTTTTAGATTTATTTCAGGTTGATACAAGTTTATAGGAATAGGAAGTCTTCTATATTTATCACCTGATGTAAATATTATGGTAACGATAGGATTTCTAACTTTAGGATTATACTCTCCCGTAACTTTGATACCTATATTTAAAGTAGTTTCCGTTACATTTAATTTCAGTATTTTTATCTCAAAACATTCCAAAAACTACATCCTCCCATTCCTTAAACCGTTATTATTTATAAACCTTATTTATTCCATTCCATTATAGTTTTTCCGCCCGGTTTCTGTATATCAAGCTCAAAAGCTCTGTTCATATCAGTTATATCTTTTACCGGTACAATATTGTTTATTATGTTACTTAGGTAGTTTACCATCCACGGATTCTCACTAAGCATATTTACTGTCATATTAAAGTCAGTCAAACCGCTTCTGCTGCTTCCAAAGAATCTTAGTCCCTTTTCAAGTACCATTCTTGTATTAATCGGAACAGGATATTCAGAAACTCCAAGCAACGAGATACTTCCCTCAGGATTAATAAAATCAATAATCTGCTCTATTGCCTGCCCACTTGCAGCATTTCCCACACATTCAAAAGCATGGTCAAAACTTATGCCTTTAAGCTCTTCTGCTACATTGTAAGTATTGTCAGCAAAAGAAAAGCTTGCAAGTTTATCCTCATTTACTCCAAATATAGAAAGTTTTGACTCAGGAAGTATAGATTTTAGAAAAATTCCGGTAATAAAGCCGAGGTTTCCGTCACCAAAGATAGCAATGTTATCTCTCCTGCCATGTGCTATGCTCTTAAATCTAAGAATTGCATGTACACTTACACTCATAAGCTCTATAAAAGCTGCTACATGGTTATCTATACCCTCAGGAAGTTTAACTACTCTGTCTGCATCAAGAGCAACCAAATCCTGCATAAAACCGTCAAAACCGCTTGCCCGAAACTTTGAACTTCTGAGATAGTTTTCAGCTATGTACTCATCCTTTTCTACCGGTGTATTAGGTATCATAACTACCTTATCACCTACTTTTACTTTATCAGAACAAGACCTTACAACCACTCCTATGGATTCATGTATAAGTGCCATAGGAAGCTTTTGATTAAGTATGGCAGCAGGACGAAGTCCCTGATAATATCTCTGATCTGCATGGCAGATAGAGAGGAACTGAGGTCTGACTATAACCTGATTTTCCTTAAACAGCTCAATATTAGAAAATGCAACTTCAAACCTTCTTGGAGCAACCAATCTGTATACAGTATTTAACATAATTTACTCCCTATCTGTATTAATCAAAGTTTCAGCCACAGTCAAGTCATAAGGATAGGTAATTTTTATGTTAAATACCTCACCTCTTACAAGATGCACAGGCTCACCCTTTAAAAGACAAATCTTAGCCGCATCTGTAAGTATGGCCTTTTCCTCATCAGTAAGTGATAAGTAAAGTTCTTTAAGACGTTTAGCCTTAAAACTCTGTGGTGTCTGTCCCTGATATACCTTTGATCTGTCAGGAATACTGCTTATCTTCTCACCGTCCAAGCTTTCTACAATCGTATCAGTAGCAGGAATAACAGTATCACAAGCCCCTACATTAACAGCTGCATCTATATTATCCATTATTATTCTATGGGTAACAAACGGTCTTACCGCATCATGAGTAACTATAATGGTATCATCATCAAGAGTAAAATTGTCCTCAATATACTTAATTGAATTCATAATAGTTGAATTTCTGTCAGTTCCGCCGGCTAATACTTCAACTTTTTCCACTCCATTAAGATGTTTCTTAATTATATCTTTGGTATAGTTTATCCAACTTTCAGGCACAAGTACAATAACTCTCTCAAACTGCTCATTTACTACAAATTTTTCAATAGTATGTAAAATGATTGGCTTTCCGCCTACATTAAGATACTGCTTAGGCTTTTCAGCATTTCCCATTCTACTTCCTATACCGCCTGCACAAATAACTGCAAATACCATAATAACCTCCTATTTTTCAAGTAAACTGACTATTAAATTCGCTACCCTCTGTCCCGCTTTACCGTCTAATTCATCAAAGAATTTATGCTTGAAAGCATCTATCTTTTCGCTTTCAAAATCCTGATTATCTATAGCCTCAATAAGTGAATCCATATTGTAGACTATTTTGCCCGGTACAAAGGAGTCATATTCATAATAAAATCCTCTTGTTGCAATATAATTCTGCAAATCAAAAGAATATAA
The DNA here is from genome assembly GCA_963539695.1 of uncultured Catonella sp. Taxonomy (GTDB): domain Bacteria; phylum Bacillota; class Clostridia; order Lachnospirales; family Lachnospiraceae; genus Catonella. Next base: position 5,057 of record CAUTOC010000033.1, read on the forward strand.
AAGCATCGGAATATCAAGAAGACTCGCCTCAAATACTACTGAGGAATAGTCGGTAATTAATACATCCGTAATAAATAAAAGTTCATTTAACTCTTCATTTTCAGACATATCAATAATCTTTCCTTCATATTCAACAGGAATTTCCACCCTGTTATTTACAAATGGATGATGCTTTATTATAATAACATACTCTCCATTAAAATGTTCATATAATTTTATAAAATCAAAACGATTTTCAGGATAGAAACCTGACTTTTTACCATTTCCTCTGAATGTTGGTGCAAATAATACTATTTTTTTATTTTTTAAATCGGGATATTTAGTGTAAAACTCTTCCTTCGCCTTCTCCTTGTATGCTTCACTAAAGAATATGTCTGTTCTTGGCACACCGGTAGGTATAACCTTCTCAAGAGACAAGCCGAATCCCTCTGCGTAATATTTACAAATTTCAGATGAGCTGACTGTACAAAAATCATAATTTCTATGGTCACTGTTTTTTTGTTTTGGCCCTCCCGGTCTTCCAAGTCTGCTAAATCCAAAAGTTTTAAATGCTCCACAGGCATGCCATACCTGTATGAGATAATTATCTTCTCTTCTTGGAATTTTATAAATAAGTCCTATATAGTCGTCTACCAGCAAAACTTTGGCTGTTGCCATATAATAACCATACTTAAAACAGGTAAAATAGCCTTCGGTAGTATCAAAAACAGTTCTGATATCCAGTTCTTTATTGTCTATTAATTTATCATAAATATACTCATAGTTTCCGCTGATATTATCTCTTCTGTTTGAAATAAACACTATCCTGTTTTTCTTTACCTTAAATAACTTAAACAGATTGAAACCTAACTTAGCCAAGCTTAATTTTAAATATCCAAAACTCAGATTCTTTCTTATAATACCGCTTATTCTCCATTTTATATGGAACAAAATCTTCATAAGCCCAAGTTTACTATTCTTTGGCGCAGGCTTAACACAATATATAAAATTTAATAAAGCTTCAACTGTAAAAATCGGAAACAATATTATTGATGTGATAATAAGAACAAAATTCCACAAAAAACTTATCCCACCTTGTAAGAATCCCAATATACTATTTTTAATACTTGCATCCTGCTCACAAACTAAAGGTGTAATCACAATATCTTTATGTTTTTTACCAAAACCCACATTATAAAACTCAGAACCATAAATAAGTAAATCACTTGATTCTGTCATTGTAGGAGTTACAAATACATTTTCACCATAAGCTATTTCTAAGCTCATCCTCATCTTTTCAGAACCATAATCTTTAATAAAAACCTGATTCAATAAATATGAGTAACCTGCAAAAAAGTCAAATGTTTTCAAATCCTCACTGGGATAATAAGCCTGAATAGGCATAGGAATCCTGCGGTTTTCCTTTCCATTATCAAAGATAACCGTAACCATAGGTTTCCTTACCCTTGAATCATAATCTCCCCTCACCCTTATACCTATTTTAAGATTTGAATTTTCAACATATAATTCAAATACTTTAACACTTATGTCCACTAATTTCTTCCTCTTTCCTTACAACTTAAATATTTTTATTTTGAATAATATGGGATTATAATTAATCAAATAAAGTGTAAACCGTTTTATAGATTTACAATCAACTCTTTCATAGCACTTAAAGCCTTTCCTCTATGGCTTATTTTATTTTTTTCTTCAGCGGAAATCTCAGCAGAAGTCTTGCCATACTGAGGCAAATAAAAGATAGGATCATAGCCGAAACCGTTTTCGCCTTTTATCTCATAGCCTATTTTGCCTTCCATAACACCCTTCTTTACAAATTCTCTACCGTCAGGAAGTACTAAAGAAATCACACAAACAAATCTGGCACTTCTCTCCTCATCTTTAGCATCTTTAAGCTTGTCTATAATATAGTTATTTTTATAGTCATAATCTGTATCTCGCCCTAAATATCTTGCAGAATATACACCCGGTTCTCCGTTTAAGTAATCTACTTCAAGCCCTGAATCATCAGCTAAAGCCGGCAACCTTGTAAGCTTAGATATAGCCCTTGCTTTAATTAGTGAATTTTCTCCAAAAGTAGTACCATTTTCCTCTACATCTGTAGTAATATTCATTTCCTTCATAGAAACTACTTCTATAGGAAAATCGGCAAATATCTCTTTTATTTCCTTTACCTTGCCTTCATTAGAAGTTGCAAAAACTATTTTATCCATTATTCCTCATTTTCCTTAAAAGCTTGTATAACCGCATTATATACAGCTTTTGCACAAGCTGTCATTTTTTCACTATCTTGAATTATTTTTAAATCCTCTTTATTGGTAAGATAACCTATTTCCAAAAGAGCTGAAGGCATGGTTGTATGACCTAATACATAATACTTACTTCCCTCAACTACCCCCCTTTTCTTGGTATTAATAGTATTACAAATATTATCCAATATAAGGGTCGCAAATCTTTTTGAACTCACCTTTGTATTATTTATTTTTTCATTGTAATGAATTTCGCTTCCTCTTACTTCATTAAAATCTATCGGTGTACCATGAACTGTATAGTTATTATTGTGAACACTCAAAAAGAAATCCGCATCCAAGTTATTTGCCAAATCAGCACGAGGTCTTCTATACAGATAAACATCACTAAGTCTTGTAAAATAAACCTTAATATCTTTCTGTTCATCAAAAAAATCTTTTAATTTTAAGCCGAAATCAAGCACTGTATCCTTTTCAAATACCTTGCTGTCTCCACTGAAAGTTCCTGCATCTTTACCGCCATGTCCCAAGTCTATAACTAATATTTTATTATATACATCTTTAGGTTTTCTTAATGAAATATAATAATTTTCTTTATCTTCAAAAAGTTCCGGTACATAAAGCTTATCAAAAGTAATGGACAATCTGGTAAATTGTTTTCCATGATTATTTAACGGGGATATTTTAACATTTACAACAGGATCTTCATTTATTTTCTGTTTTCTATTCCCTTTTTCTATAGCATCATAAGCCTCTATATCTTCTTCACTTGCATCTGATTTTTCATTCAAAAAAGCTTCAAGATAAGGCTGAAGTACCAAATCATTCGGTTCTCCTTTAAATTCTTTTTCTTTAGCATATCTTACAACAGAAGACATATCATAAAACCCTTTATTCTTCTCGACTATGTCTAAATATACCGTTCTATAATTATATTCATCTATAATTGTAGCTAATCCGTCTTCACTATCCTGTTTAGGTATTATTACATAATTATCTGACATTTTATTCCTGTCAAATACAAAACCTGAATGTACCGGTTCCGATACATCTATTATCGAAAAATCAGACTTATCTTTAACATCCAAAGTTTTTATTTTATGAACTTCTACTTCTGCTGATTTTGCCCAAAGTGTAGTTCTCTCAACCTTATCCCCCGAAAAAACAGAAGAAAATAACAAAGCCACTGTCATAAATGAGACACCGACACCTGTTATTTTCTTTAATTCAGCCTTTTTTTCTTTCGAGTTCATTTTCATCTACTCCAAAATATAATGTTTAGCTAAATCTGAATTTGGACTAAATAATTATTTAAGATTAGCTAACATTACTATTATACAGTAATAAGATATTTTTTCAAGACTTAACACGAAAGAGCATATAGCAGACACTAAATTTTATTTTTAGGCGGTTTTGCACCCTGATAAGAATAAAAGTATGTTTTCATCATTCCATTATATATTTTTCTGTTCTTGTCCGGTTTTCTTCCAAAGTATTTCGGTGCATCTTCAAAGCCTGTAATTATATAATAAGACCATTCATCAAGTCTTGCAAATGCCTCTTCCATTTCTTTATAAAGTTGCGGCATTGCCGCTTTTTCTTCCAGTCTTTCACCATAAGGAGGATTGGTTATAATAAAACCGTACTTTTTGGCACTGCTTATATCCCGCATATCCCTCTGCTGAAAATGTATACTGCCTTCAAGTCCTGCTAGAGCAAGGTTTCCTCTTGCTGCATCAAGTGCAGAAGAATCTAAATCATAGCCCTGAACAAAAAGCTTTGAATCTCTGTCTATTAAATCTACGGCTTCTTTCTTTGCTTTTGTAAACAGGCTTTTAGGCAAGATATTATCCCAGCTCATAGCTTGAAAATCTCTATTCATCCCCGGTGCTATATTAAGACCTATCATAGCCGCTTCTATAGGGATAGTACCGCTTCCGCAAAACGGATCTATAAGAATTCTGTCCTTTTTCCATGGTGTAAGACTTATAAGAGCAGCTGCAAGAGTTTCTGTAATAGGAGCTTTTACTGCAAGCTTTCTATATCCCCTCTTGTGAAGAGAAACTCCTGATGTATCAAGTCCTACCGTAACTTCATCCTTTAATATTGTAATCCTTATAGGATACTCACTCCCGTCTTCCGGAAACCTGATAATATTATATTTACTTGAAAGCCTGTCTACTATCGCCTTTTTTACAATCCTTTGAATATCGGAAGGCGAAAAAAGCTTGCTCTTTATAGAAGATGCCTTTTTCACCCAAAATTTTCCGTCCTTAGGTATAAAATTCTCCCAATGAAGCATCTTAATGTTTTCAAAAAGTTCATCAAAAGTCACTGCTTTAAAACTTCCTACTTTAAGCATAACTCTTTCCGTTGTTCTTAGAAAAACATTACATCTTGCTATTGCAAAAGCATCTCCTTTAAAAGACACTCTACCATCCACTACTTCAGTAATTTCATAACCGAGATTCATAATTTCTCTTTTTAATACTGATTCAAGTCCAAAATGGCAGGGTGCAAATAATTCATATTCGTTTATCAATTAAACCTCCAAAATTTATTTTTTAACTTCAGGTTTTTCAGCAAGTGTTACCATAACTTCTTTTTTTATGTATTCTCCATTTTCATACCTGTAAAAAGTCACCTTAACCTTATCACCCTTATGTTTACCTAAAATTATAGAGTTAATTGCATCGGATTTCAAGGTTTCATTATCATTTAAGGCTATAATAATATCACCTTTCAACAATCCCGCCTTTTTAGCACCTCCATTATTTGCCACATCCGAAATATACAAACCGTATGGCATATTAAAAGCTTCATGTGATGAATTATCAATTTCTCTATAAAAAATTCCTAAATATCCTCTTTCACTATCTGTAAGTTTCTTAGATGATTTCAGTTCATTTATAAGCGGCTTAACAGTTGCCATAGGTATGGCATACCCCATTCCTTCCACTGCCCGTCCTGAAAATTTGGCAGAATTTATTCCAATCACTTCACCGTTTAAATTAAGTAATGCTCCTCCTGAATTTCCCATATTAATTGCCGCATCAATTTGAATAAGTTTCATGGTTATATCATTTACCGTAATAATTCTATCTTTAGCACTAACATATCCTACAGTAAGTGACTGCCCATATCCCAAAGCATTACCGATTGCCATAACCATTTGACCGACTTTAAGTCCGGCAGAGTCGCCAATCTTGGCAACTTTTATTTTACTTACAGTTTCTTTATTCATATCAGAAAGCTTTACCTCTACAAGTGCCAAATCAGTATAACCTGCTGTTCCCCTTATTGTCCCTTTAGCAGTATTGCCATCTTCAAAAGCCACCATAAGAGCCTTGACATTATCTACAACATGATTATTGGTGATTATAAATAAACTTTTATTATCCTTATCAATAATCACTCCCGATGCCATGCCTTGTGTTTTTCTAATTTCTCTTCCAAGCCAGCCGTCTATACTTTCTTCACCCTCACTTGTAATTGCAACAAGAGAAGGCATTGCGGCATCAACTACATCCGATAAATCAGCAGTCCTTTCATCTGCTAATTTTGAATCGGTTTTTGTTGTAGGAATCTTCACTGTTTCTTTCTTTTTAGCAGCCTCTTCATTTACTTTTTTATCAGAACTTCCTATCTGTTTATTATAATTTATAGTATTGTTAATTACATCTTCATTTTTTATTGCATTAAAACCGGTTATTCCAAACCCTATCATCCCTGCAATTAACATACAACAAATTACTATCAGCACCAATAATATTTTATTTACACTACTGTTTTGTCTCTCTTCCATGTCATTCATCCCTTTCCATAGCAAAATATATATAAATAATTTTATCATCTCTCTGTGAATACTTTGTGTCTTTTATTGTAGAAAAATACATTAAAATGTACTATAATGGTAAAAAACTTTTAGGAGCACCATAAATGATTAGAGAAAACCAAAAAGTCCTTAACAGGATTTACATAACCTGTGATATACTTATAATAATTATATCCTTTGTATATGCTTGGCTTATAAAATTTGAAATATTTCCACCTGAAGATACAATGTGGTGGCCGCTTGTACACTATATGCAGTTCCTTATATATTTGATACCTATATATTTAATTATATACTTGGTTTCAGGAGTTTACTCTCCTATGCGACAAATCAGACTAAGATTTGAAATGTGGAACTTTTTTAAGGCAAATACTATATCCGTCGCCACTTTTCCGGTTTTGTTATATGTAATAAAAGAAAGTGATATTTCCCGTTCTTTCATAATTATATTTTATGGAGTAAATATCTTCTTCGGCTGGACCTTTCGTTTCTTTTTAAGAAAACTGCTTCATGCCGCAAGAAGAAAAGGATTTAATCAAAAGCACATGCTGATAGTAGGCTATAGTTCAGCTGCTGAAAGCTACATAGACAGACTGTTATCCAATCCACATTGGGGATATAGGATTCTTGGGATTTTAGATGATGATAGGTCCAAAAATTCAGAATACAGAAATATAAAAGTACTTGGTTCAATTTCAGAGCTGGAAAATATATGCAACAGCCATACTTTAGACGAAATCGCCATTACTTTGAGGTTGCGTGACTACAATAAACTTGAACATATAGTTGCTGTTTGTGAAAAAAGCGGCGTGCATACACAGTTTGTACCCGATTACAACAATGTAATACCTACAACCGCCCATACAGAGGATATTGACGGTCTTCCTGTCATAAATATAAGACATGTACCTCTTAACAATTCATTTAATAAGTTTGTTAAACGCATAGTGGATTTATTCGGTGCATTTTGTATGTTACTTATTTTCGGCCTTCCTATGCTTATAGTAAGCATATTGATTAAACTCACCTCTCCCGGACCTCTCATATTTAAACAAGTAAGGATAGGGCTTCATAACAAAGAGTTTAATATGTATAAATTTCGTTCTATGAAAATTCAGGAAGCCGGCAAAGAAAAAAGTGCATGGACAGTAAAAAACGATCCGCGTGTTACATGGATAGGCAGTATCATAAGAAAAACCAGTATAGATGAACTTCCACAAGTTTTTAATGTACTTAAAGGTGATATGAGCCTTATAGGTCCAAGACCTGAACGACCATTCTTCGTAGAAAAATTTCAAGAAGAAATACCACGCTACAATGTAAAACACCAAGTACGCCCCGGTATAACCGGTTGGGCACAGGTAAATGGTTTTAGAGGAGATACTTCTATCAGAAAAAGAATAGACTGTGATTTATATTACATAGAAAATTGGTCACTGGGTCTTGATTTTAAAATATTGTTTCTTACATTTTTCAAGGGTTTTATCAACAAAAACGCATATTAAGAAAAAGGCTGTCACTCACGACAGCCTTTCTTTAGTTATCCTTCTTTTATAGCTGTTTCATAAACTCTTTTTGCCGAGTTACCATCCAGCCAAGTATAATATTTTATTACAAAAATTTCTCTTTTAAGTTTAAATTCTTCATCTTCATTCCCTGATAAATCTTTAACAATTCTATCCCCAAGTTCCAATTCGGAACCTGCCAAAAAACCCGGTAACTCTTTATTGTAATCTAAATAAAAACCTCTTCCATTTAAACTAAATTCTGCTAAATCATCAGCAAAAAAGTACACAGGTTTATCAAGCAGCAAATAGTCAAAAATCAGAGAAGAATAATCTGTTATAAGTCCGTCAGAAGCAGCCATAAGTTCATTTAAATCCGTATAATCCGATACATTAACCACTCTATTACCCAAATCACTACAATTAAATGTTCCGCTTATAAAAGGATGAAGTTTTAAAAATAAAATTACATTCTCAGGTAAACTTTCCATAAGTTCAGCAATATTTAAATGAAGCTTAGGAGAATCCACTTCATCATCCCTAAAAGTCGGGGCATATAAAATTATTTTTTTACCATTTAGCACTATATTCTCTGATTTGGATATTTTATTTTTTATAATATCCAGTCTTTCAAGTTTTTTCTCATCATTTATTAATTTTAAAAGCCAATCAGTCCTTGGTAACCCTGTCACATAAACTTTTGACTTATCAATACCAAAAGCACCTGCATATTCTTCTATTAGCCTTTCCGAGTTTACAAAAAGATAATCTATATTATTGTTTATCCTTTTTTCAAGTTCTTTAAGCCTCCCCGTATTACTATCCTGTCCAAATTTTTTTATACTTCCTGTTCCATGCCACAACTGTAGAACTTTAGTTTTCTTCCTTACCTTAAAAAATGACATAGGCATAAACGCATTATCCATAAGAATAATTTCAGCTCTGCTCATTACAAAAGGTAATACAAACAATAGATGAAAAAAAGCCTTTGTTTCCTCTTTATCCATATAGTAGAATGTATAATTATTTGTTCTACACATATAGTCTGTTAAAGTTCGTATGTTTCCGTTCTCTGAACCGTCATGTGTTATAATTGAAAATACAAAATTCTTTTTTATTGGAAAAATTGACCCTAATTTATAATTTATTGCAAACAAGATATAAGCTATTTCTTTTATACTCATAACTACTCCTATATATTTAGAATAAACTTATCCTGTTTTTTATAGAATACTACCAACCCTATTATTACACTTGCTGAGGCAATTACTACAGAATAATATAAACTCCATCTGTCAATCGGACTACCATAAATCGCATTTCTAAAATTAGCTATACAGGCATAAACCGGATTATAATGGATTATCCAACCATAACCGTTCTTAATGATTTTTGCCGGATTATAAAAAATAGCTGAAGAATACATTATAAGCATAAGCATTACTTCCCAAAGATATTCTAAATCCCTAAAAAATACAGCCATTGTAGCAAGCACCATTCCAACCCCGATAGTCATAAAAAATAGAGTTGCAAGCGGAATCAGTGCTGCAAATATATGCTTTGTCGGATATACGCCCAAAACAAGTGAAACTACAACCAATACTGACAATGAAATCAAAAATATCAGATAGTTTGCTACTATTGTAGAAAATGGATATATATACTTAGGCACATATACTTTCTTAATAATTGAAGCATTACTCCTTATAGATTTGCAGGCAGCCTTTGTTCCTGATGAAAAAAAGCTATACAAAAGTCTTCCTGAAAGTACATATATAGGAAATGCCCTGTCGCTTTTCCCATAAAAACCTGAAAACACTACGGTAAGCACTATCATTGTCAAAAGAGGCTCTAATAATGTCCATAATATACCCAAATATGACTTCCTATATTTCAATTTAATATCTTTTTTTATAAGTTCAAACACCAAAAATCTGAATTTTTTAAAATTCTTTATTACCCTAAACAAAACTTTCCTCCAAACCTGTCCTATTCATCTTTATTATCAGTTTCTGCTTCACTCGTGTCCTCTGTATCTGTTTTGTCATCTTCAGTATTGTTGTTCTCATCACTATCCTCTATTGCAGAATCAGTAGGAATATAAGTATCTCCCTCAGAAACTGTATTGTCCAAATCATCTTTAATTTCTGTCACTTTTACTGTAACCGCCTTATTACTCTCAACTTTTATGCCATCTATATCCTTAAATTTAATTACATAAGAATATTTTCCCGCTTCCTTAACATTTGATAAATCAATATAAGGAGCAATATCTGACACCTCAATATTTTTAAGTTTATCAGACAGACCGCTCAATATAACTTTTATTTTTTCTATACCTTCAAATTCATAATTAAACTTGTCAGATTTATTATTAAGGCTTATATCTTCCGGAAGAATATCCAATTCTTTATTACCAAGCCTTACTATGTTACATTTTGCATTTACTACTACATCCTTATCTACTAAATACACATTATCTTTTATATATTCAGAAAGATTTATAGAAAATTCTAAATCAGTAATCTCACCTTCTACATTAAGAGGAAGTTTTATTACATCAAACTTTGAAAGCACATCTTCAGGACCTGCCACAGTTACAGACTTAGGTTCATAGTTTATATCCTGAACAAAATACCCCTTATAAGGTTTACCTTTCGCTTCTACAACTATAGGAATATTTTTGGTCTTATATATATTTACTGCTACATTTATGGGATTATCCGAAAATTTTAAATTTCCTGTAGTAATCTCATTTCCATCTATATCATAAGCTTTAGGTGTACCTTTAGCATAAAAAGAACTATATGCACCATTTACATCAGCTTTTACCTTAACTACAGATATTTTTTCAATAGATTTCTTACCTCCGCTTATAGTTATAAGGTTAGGACTTGTAATAGATTCACCTACATAATATCCGTTTTTAGGAACTCCTTCTTTATCTACAGTTACAGGAAACTGTTTTGTAACAAGGTCTTCAAGCTTAACAGCCAAAAGTTTTGCTCTTCCTATTATAGTAATTTCTACATTGTCAGACTTAGCACAAACTACATCTATATTTGCATGAAAAGTAGGTGAAAGCTTAGATACATCTGCTATAGCCTTAAAATCGGATACTTTGAGATTTTTTATAAGGCTGGCATTTGCTTTTACTCTAATTGTAATGGTATCACCTTCTATAACATCATATACCTTCCCTGAAGAAGATATGGAATCACCATTTATAATATCCACCCCTAAAGTAAAATTAGTAGTTGCTGCAGGGTCATAAGTATAGACAACTAAAATCCATAATATAACAGCTATGGCTACTGAGCCAAGTTTAAGTCCTATATTTTCCATAAACAGTTTTTTCATAATCAATCATCTCCATCCTGTTTATTGCGAAACAGATGTCTTTTAACCTTCTGCCATTTTAATTTAGTTTCTCTGACAAAAGGATCTAACTGCTGAAATTTAACCAGTTCAGATTTAAGTCTTCCTCCATCTACATTTCTGATTATTTTTCCATCTTGGGCAAGCGAAACTTTGCCTGTCTCTTCAGAAACTATGATAGTCAGACTGTCTGTTACTTCACTGACTCCCACTGCCGCCCTATGTCTTGTTCCAAGTTCCTTACTAAGCGACATATTGGCAGAAAGCGGCAAATAACAGGTTGCAGATACTATTCTATCTCCCTTCATTATGACAGCACCGTCATGAAGCGGAGTATTATGTTCAAAAATATTTATAAGCAGTTGGCTGCTTACAACTGCATCAACAGGAATTCCACTTTTTTCATACTCAATAAGACTTGAATTCTTTTCAATTACTATAAGTGCCCCTGTTTTATTTCTTGCAAGTTCAAAAGAAGCTTTAACTAACTCTTCTATTGTCCTGTCAGAAAATCGGTTATTTTCATCAGGATCTGACAAGCTTATAAATTTTGGAAACAAATTTTTTTTACCAAGTTCCTCAAGTGCTCTTCTAAGTTCAGGCTGAAAAAGAATAACCAAAGCAATAATTCCTACACTTATAGTATTACGAATTATCCAAAGAATGACATCAAACTGCATTACAGCGGCAAACATGGAAAAGGCAAGCAATACTAATAATCCCTTAAACAAAGTCCAAGCTCTGGTATACTTTACCCATTTTATAATATTATAAATTATAAAAGCTAAAATAAGTATTTCTAAAACATCAGTAATTTTAAACGCCGGCAAAGTAAGCCAAGTAAAGTAATCACTTATTGTTTCTATAATTGTTTCCATTTAACACTCTATTCCTTCTCTGCTTCTTCATTACCATTAATTTTAAGAATATTGAGATCCGGTGATGTAACTGAAAGCTTAGGTACTGCAGTTACATAATAAAAATAATCATCATCATCAAATTGTAAATGTTCAACCGAACTATAATCTAAAAGGTATTTAAAAAACTGTACCACAAAGGCAAATATTCCGGATAAAACAGTTCCTAAAAATACCCAAAGCACATCCACTTTTATCTCAAATATCAGACCACCTGCTATCATTATGATTAAATTACCTATCATTCCTGCTATTATTCCCAATATATATGAATGTGAAACAGCAAGCTTTCTGCATATATAAGTTGCAAAAAATACTCCTATTGCAGCCGCTATAGTTAACATCATAAGTTTATTTTCAACCAGTGACTTTATTACAAATATATAAGTCTGCAAATTATCTTCAATCTGCATACTTCCCGATGACATTTTTACCGCTTCTTTTATTACCCCGAAAAGCACAGAAATTATAATTCCGGGAATCATTGCCAATATGGCAATCGGACTTCCTGTAAGCCCTAATGCAACGGGGATAAGTGCATCCAAATGAAAAAATGAAAGTACCGGAACTGCAATTATCAGCCCGCTATAGCCCGGTGCAAGACGCATAAGCATAAAATAAAGTATAGCTATAATCACCATAAATATAAGTGATAAAAATATTGAAGCTGAATATATATGTACAATCATCAAAAGACCTGCTAAAAATACCGTCATACCCATAGGGAAAAATGCTGATATTGCTGATAATAAAACTAAAACTGAAATCCCTGTAAATTTCTCATTATAACCTAAATTCACATTTATCAGCACAAAGGTAATAAAAGCCGAAATAAATCTAAAAATAGGGATTATTGCCGCATTATATTTTGTAACTACAGTTTTAATACTGTCCCTTATCAAAAGAAGCTGTATCATTTACCATCCTCCTCTATATCTTCATCATACATTCGTTCAAGCTTTGATAACAATTTATTATACCTCATAAATGTCTTCCTGCTTTTACTAAAACTGTAAACAGAATAAAAAAATGTAAATACCAAATAGATTACCATAATTACCAGGTAAACCCCTAAAGTTTTTAACCCTATCATTTTATAATCAAGTTTTGTTGCATTTTTTATAAGATATTCAAGATTATATAAAATAATCAGCCCTAAAATTAAGGCATAACCCACTGTTACACTTGCAGCAGTTTTTAACAAATCCCACCTTACATGATCTGACCTAAAAAAACTTATATTCTTTAGCACAGCCTTACCTTTATTTGACTTCTCAAATATAGCCATTTTGGACATAAGGCTTACTTTGTCTTTAAGTATCATATATCACCTCTATATCCTTATTTTTCTTCAAGTTTCTTTTGATAAATTTCCGCTATTTCTTCAGAAGTGCCATAAGCTACAAGGTGTCCTTTTTCCAAAAGAATAGCTTTGTTACAAAGTTCCAATACCTGATCTATTGAATGAGATACAAACAGCACCGTAACATTATTTTTTATCATTGATTTAATCTTATTGGTACTTTTCTTTCTAAACTTGGCATCACCAACCGAAAGTACCTCATCAAGAATCAGTATATCCGGCTCTACTATAGTTGCTATAGCAAAACCAAGTCTGGATTTCATACCTGATGAATAATTTTTTACCGGCACATTTATAAATTCACCAAGTTCAGAAAATTTAACTATTTCATCAAACTTCTCTTTTAAAAATGATTTTGAATGACCAAGCATTGCACCATAAAGATATATATTTTCAATTCCTGTATACTGCTTGTTAAATCCTGCACCAAGTTCTAAAAGAGGTGCAATATTTCCTGAAATTTTAACCTTACCCTCCGTAGGCTTTAAAACTCCCGAAATAACTTTAAGCAGTGTACTTTTACCGGCTCCATTAAGCCCGACTATACCTACTCTGTCGCCTTTTTTAATCTTAAATGAAATATCTCTAAGTGCCCAAAATTCTTTATAATTAAGCTGCCTTTTAATAAGTTTAATTATATAATCCTTAAAATCATCTACTTTTTCGGAACTCATATTAAACTTCATTCCGACATTTTCCACTTCAATCGCAAATTTGCCCATCGTTATATCCTTTTCACATACTCTAAAAGGTTATTGTACCACTATTTTACTCAGGTATCAAGTTACTTCACCATATCCTTTATTTTAATTCCCTCAGGCGTAACTGCAAGCCCTCCTCTGGCAGTTTCCTTAAATCTTGGATTAAGACTGTCACCTACATCCTTCATAGCATCTATAATCTGATCCGGCGGTATTCTTACTAAAATGTCGGCAAGAGCCATATCCGCAGCTGAACAGGCATTTACCGCTCCTATTACATTTCTTTTTACACAAGGCACTTCTACAAGCCCTGCAACAGGATCACAGACAAGCCCCAGCAAATTCTGAATAGCTATTCCGGCTGCCGTTATCATCTGAACGGGACTGCCGCCTTTAAGATATACAAGAGCTGCCGCTCCCATAGCTGCCGCAGTACCCATTTCAGCCTGACAGCCACCTTCCGCACCTGAAATAGAAGCTCTTTTTGCTACTACTTCTCCTACACCTGCTGCTACAAAAAGTGCCCTTATCATTTCAGAATCAGCTACACCATATTCATCATAAAATGGTACAAGTACGGCAGGAAGCACCCCACAGGAACCGGCAGTAGGCGCCGCCACTATCCTCTTCATACAAGCATTTGATTCAGAAGTTTCTATAGCTGCTTGGATAACCCGTCCCATATAATCTCCACAGATTGTATCAGTTTTTTCTCTATACTCCTGCATTTTAAGACCATCTCCGCCTACAAGTCCGCTTCTTGATTTAAGACTCGGATCATAATTTCTTGCACCGCCAAGCATCGCCTGCCACATTACATTCATTTTATTTAATTCTTCTTCCTCAGTAATGCCGGTGTCAACAGCATCTTCTCTTATAATAAGATCCGGAAAAGCTATATTTTCATTTTCACATACTGATACAATTTCTTCCAGCGAATCATACATAAGTTACTCTAAGCACTCCTTTCAACCCTTCAACTTCTTTAATAAGTTCAGGTGACATCTTCTGATCCATTTCAACTATCATTACGGCAGTACCGCCTCTCTTATTACGATAAAGCTGCATATTTGCTATATTAAAGCCGCTTCTTGAGAGTGTACCTGTAACAGCCGCTACATGACCCGGTTCATCTATATTATTTACTATAAGTGTAGGAAGATTTCCTGAAAAATTCACTTCTACTCCGTCTATTTTATTTACTTTAATTCTTCCTCCTCCTATAGATGCTGCCTGTATACAAACCTGCCGACCACTTCTCCCGGCTGCCGTAATTACAGCTGTATTCGGGTGAGCATCTTTAACCTCGTTATTTTTAAATTCAAAATCAAGTCCCATTTCACCTGCTAAATTAAAGCTGTCAGGTATTCTCATATCGTCAGGTTCAAAGCCCAAAAGTCCTGCTACCAAAGCTTTATCCGTGCCATGTCCTTTACCTGTTGCCGCAAAAGAACCGGAAAGTATAATTTCTGCATTTACAGGCTTTTCACCAAGAAGTTTTGCTGTAATAAGCCCAATTCTGCAAGCTCCCGCAGTATGTGAACTGGAAGGGCCAACCATAATAGGACCAAGTATTTCAAAAACGCTCACTTTAATCCTCCTTCAAAAAACTAAAAGGCTCCTCATCCTTTACAAAGTGCATCAGCATATAAGCTGTCATTATAGCTATTTTTTCTTCTTTTAATATTCTTCTAACTTCGTTCCGATCTGCCAATACAACTTCAATTTCCTCACTATCTTCCTGATATTCACTGCTAGGATTGCCAATACAATAGCCAAATACGGTAGAACAAGACTCATCTGTCATCCCTATTGTAGTAAAAAACGGTCTGTTATAACCTTCCGGAACACTAATTGGTGTAAGCCGCATTCCCGTTTCTTCAAATATTTCTCTGTCGGCCGCTTTTTCATAGTCCTCTCCTTCTTCAACAAGCCCTGCCGGAAATTCATATATATAGTCATTAATAGAATATCTGTACTGCCTTATAAGCACTATTTTATCTTTATTTTCACCTGCCAGTGCATAAATAATAACACCGTCAGGATAATTCTTCCCACTGTTTAGCTTCAAATTATTTATATCTTTAGCCCTTGATGCAACATAATACTTACCTTTTTTACCTGATTTATGCACATTTTCAAGTTCATAAATATTTAAAAACTTATTGTCTGTTTGTTTTTTTATATTTGTTATTTGTCCCATTTTAATCCATTCTCCTATATATGAATTAATTCAAATTATTCGCCGCTACAGGTCACAGACCTCTTAATCTAAACTATGTAATACAACAGAATAATTTAAGTTATATTATACCATTTTTTATTTAAACATAAAAGAGGCAGTGCCGAAAGACACTGCCTAAATAAGCAAAATATGTAAAGTTTACATATAATCTACTACATTTACCCAACGGCTTAAAAGTCCGACTTCTTCCTTATTACCCTTCACAGACTGTGAAGCTGCAACAATAGGAAGCCACTTCTGAACATACTGTTTAGCTGTATCTGTTCTTTCACAGAAAAGATTAAGATACTTATCAGCAAACTCTTCTTTTCCTGTTAAGTAGAAAAGCAAGTAAGTTCTTGCCACATCAGCAGAAGCATTTCCTTGAGTAGCATGTGCCCAGTCGAGAATGTAAACATCCTCATTAGCAGTAATGATAATATTACTTGGGTTAAAATCGCCGTGGCAGAGTTTGTCATGGCGTTTCATAGAATCAAGTCTTGAATGCAAATCATATCTGGTAGTAGCATCAAAGCTGGAATCGGATATTTTCTTATAAAACTTATCATACTGTCTGTTAAGCATAGGAGCTTTTCTTGAATGAACATCAGCCTGAATAGCAATAAATCTATCAAGGAACTCATCCATTTTCTCAGGATGCTCATTCATCATCTGCTCAAAAGTCTTGCCTTCAATATAATCAAGTACAATAGCAGTCTTTCCGTCAATTTCAGTTACTCCATGTAACTTAGGTATATTAAGACCTGTCTCCATAACTCTTGCCTGATTGAGAGCCTCATTGAGTATATCAGCCATAGAATACTGTGCATCAAATAACTTAATTACCTTATTGCCATCTCTGTAAACTGTTTTTCCAGGACGCTTTACAAGAACATTTTCAAGTTTCATAATAAACCTCCCCTTTACATTAAACTGTTTCGTTATTGTTTCCATAGTAAGCATTTAGATACATCTGCTTAATCTCGCTTATAAGCGGATATCTTGGATTGCAGCCTGTACACTGATCATCAAATGCTTTCTCTGTCATATCATCAAGAGTAGCAAGGAAATCCTCTTCCTTAATATTATAATCCTTGATACTTCTCTTAATGCCAATCTTAACCTGAAGGTCTCTGATACCTGCGATGAGTTTTTCTACGCTGTCCGCATCATTCTTACCCTTAAAACCGAGAGCTTCTGCAACTTCCGCATACTTTCTCTGTGTCTTAGGATACTGATACTGAGGGAAGGTACCCATCTTTGTAGGAACTTCCGAGGAGTTAAAGCGGATAACTTGTTCCATCATAAGTGCGTTTGCAATACCATGTGGTATATGGTGGAAAGCACCAAGCTTATGTGCCATAGAGTGCATTACACCAAGGAAAGCATTGGCAAATGCCATACCTGCCATACATGCTGCATGACCAACTTTCTCTCTTGCCACAGGATCATTCGCTCCATTATCATAAGCCCTTGGAAGATACTCGAAAAGCATCTGTAATGACTGCTTAGCGATACCGTCTGTAAAATCAGTAGCCATAACCGATACAAGAGCCTCAAGATTGTGTGAAACCGCATCTATACCTGATGAAGAAGTAAGTCCCTTAGGAGCGTTCATCATCATATCAGCATCTATTATAGCCATGTTTGGAAGAAGTGCGTAATCAGCAAGAGGATACTTGTTTCCTGTAACTTCATCCGTAATAACCGCAAAAGGTGTAACCTCAGAACCTGTACCTGCTGAGGTAGGAACAGCTATAAAGTAAGCTTTCTCACCCATCTTAGGGAAGGTATATACTCTCTTTCTGATATCCATAAAGCGCATTGCCATATCATAGAAATCTACTTCAGGATGCTCGTAAAGTACCCACATAATCTTAGCTGCATCCATCGCAGAACCGCCACCGATAGCTATAATACAGTCAGGACCGAAGCTTCTCATAAGGTCTGCACCTTTTTTAGCTGAATTAAGTGTAGGATCCGGAGCTACATCAGAGAAAGTCTGATGTACAATACCCAACTGATCTAACTTATCTGTAATAGGCTTTGTATAGCCATTTTGGAAAAGGAAACTATCCGTTACGATAAATACCTTTTTCTTATCCATTTCATCTCTTAATTCTTCAAGAGCAACAGGGAGACATCCCTTCTTAAAATAAACCTTTTCAGGGGCTCTAAACCAAAGCATATTTTCTCTCCTCTCAGCTACATTCTTGATATTTAACAACTGCTTGATTCCAACATTTTCAGAAACAGAGTTGCCGCCCCAAGAACCACAACCAAGTGTAAGAGACGGATTGAGCATAAAGTTGTAAATGTCACCTATACCGCCCTGTGCAGCAGGAGTATTTACAAGAACACGACATGTCTTCATACGCTCTCCAAATTCAGCAATCTTTTCTCTCTCAGTCACAGTGTTGACATAAAGAGAAGATGTATGACCGTAACCGCCGTCAGCTACAAGTCTCTCAGCCTTATTGAGTGCATCATTAAAATCTTTTGACTTATACATAGCAAGTACAGGAGAAAGCTTTTCGTGAGCAAATTCTTCGCTAAGCTCTACGCTTGTAACTTCACCAATAAGTATTTTAGTGGCAGGGTCTACTTTAACACCTGCGAGTTCAGCTATAGTAGCAGCCTTCTGACCAACTATCTTAGCATTAAGTGCACCATTTATAATAATAGTCTTACGAACTTTTTCAATTTCGTCTTTTTTAAGAAAATAACAGCCTCTTCTTTTAAACTCAGCTTTAACTTCATCATAAATCTTAGCATCTACAATAGCTGACTGCTCAGAAGCACAAATCATACCATTATCAAATGTTTTTGAATGTATGATAGAGTTAACAGCCATAAGAATATCAGCCGACTCATCTATAATAGCAGGAGTATTACCGGCACCTACACCAAGTGCAGGTTTTCCTGATGAATAAGCACTCTTAACCATTGCAGGACCACCTGTTGCAAGTATACAGTCACATTCCTTCATAACCATATTGGTCATTTCAAGGCTCGGTACATCTATCCAGTCAATAATTCCCTCCGGAGCACCTGCCTTAACCGCCGCATCAAGCACTACCTTAGCGGCTTCTGCTGTACATTTTTTAGCTCTCGGATGCGGACTTATTATTATACCATTTCTTGTTTTAAGAGCTATAAGTGTTTTAAATATAGCTGTTGAGGTAGGATTAGTGGTAGGGATTACCGCCGCAAGTATGCCAAGAGGCTCTGCAACTCTGGTTATACCAAATTCTTTATCCTCTTCTATAACACCACAGGTCTTAGAATTTTTATATTTATTATAAATATATTCTGAAGCATAGTGATTTTTAATAACCTTATCTTCAACTATACCCATTCCTGTTTCTTCAACTGCCATTTTTGCAAGAGGAACTCTCTGCTGATTGGCAGCTGTTGCCGCTGCGAAGAATATTTTATCTACCTGTTCCTGTGAATAGGTAGCAAACTCTTCCTGTGCTGCACGAAGCTTTTTAAGAGCCTTCTCAAGTGATTCAACACTATCAATGATGTTACGAGTCTTATTTTCCATCGAAAATCTCCCTTCAATTTACCGGATTACCGGTGGTTTTTTTAACCGGATAAGAAAGCTTGTTATTTTTTTAACTAGCTTGTTAAAATTTTATCATTCTTTCTCTGTTATGTCAACTGTGATTTCTCACAGGGTTTTGACATAACTTTTAGAACTTTCAGTTTAATTGTACAATATTCCTCCCTTCAACATTTTTACTGATTCAACTATACCACTAATTTGCTTATTTTTCCACTAAAACCTGTTGTATTTTTTATTTATTCAA
>CAUTOC010000034.1:0-24538 GCA_963539695.1 uncultured Catonella sp.
ATAAATCCGATATTTATATGCTTTTAACATTCAGCTTACCTGCCCTTCTAGCCTTACTTGCATACAAAAATAATGTGATACTGCAATAAATACTTATGCCTATTCTTTGATTTCCACGCTCCCATAATACCAGTTATTATACCACTAAATCATAATTTTTGCTACCTTAACCCACCATCTAAAGCCAGTGGGATTGCGGTAGCTTTATTTTTCAATTATAATCAACTTCATTTAAGCTAAAGTTTCCTTAATTAAATCTATACTAGCACTTTAAAAAATATTTGTCAAAATTTCAAACAGCAGCCAAATCGAAACATTTAATATCTGTCATAATAAGTATAGCACTGAGAATGGAACTTTTCCAATACTCAGTGCTATTTTTATCTGCTTATTTACTTATTAAATCAGAATATTTTCATTCTAAATATAATTTTAAGCCTTCTTCAGCCTTCCAAGCTGTTCCTCAACCTGCTTCATCATTTCTGTATACTTTGCAAGTTTCTCCTTTTCTTCATTTATCTTAGCCTCAGGAGCTTTGGATACGAACTTTTCATTATTTAGCATACCATTTGAACGGGCAATTTCCCCTTCAAGCCTTTTATGCTCTTTAAGAAGGCGTTCGATTTCCTTATCTATATCTACAAGGTCACTAAACGGCATATAGATAACAGCCTGTGAAATTACCGCTGATACAGCATTTTCATCTATTCCGCTCTTTCCTGCCTGCACTGCTACTTCGCCCGCATAAGAAAGACTTGCAAAGAATTTCTCACCCTCTGTAAATACCTTTCTTACTTCTTCTTTATCGGCAACCACTATAACCTTTGCCTTTCTTGAAGGTGGTACATTCATATCGGTGCGGACTGCTCTTATACTCTTTACAGCCTCTTTAATAAGGGCTACCTCAGCCTCTTCCTTTGCAAAATCCCACTCTGCCTTAAATTCAGGCCAAGCCGAAATCATTATGCTCTCTTCCATAGCTGCCTTAACTGCTTCGTTCGGCTCATTTTCTCGAAGTGCCTGATATATTTCCTCTGTAACAAACGGCATAAATGGGTGTAAGAGTTTAAGCATATTAATCAAAACAGTTTTAAGTGTAAATAAGGCTGCTGCCTTAGTCTCATCTGTATCGCTGTAAAGACGAGGCTTAACCATTTCTATGTACCAGTCGCAGAACTCTTCCCAAATAAAATCATATACCTTCTGCACCGCTATTCCAAGCTCAAAAGCATCCATATTTTCTGTCATTTCTGCGGAAAGCCTGTTAGCTCTGCTAAGTATCCATTTATCTGCAGGAGTAAGTACTGAAAGCTCAATGTTTGCAGGAACTTCGGCTGCCTCAAGGTTCATCATTATAAATCTTGAAGCATTCCATACCTTATTTGCAAAGTTTCTGCTTGCCTCTACTCTTTCGTTGTAGAAACGCATATCATTTCCCGGTGCATTACCTGTAATAAGGGTAAATCTAAGTGCATCTGCACCGTATTTATCTATGATTTCAAGCGGATCTATACCATTTCCGAGCGACTTACTCATCTTACGCCCAAGTGAATCTCTTACAAGTCCATGGAACATAACTGTATTAAACGGTGCTTTTCCTGTATGTTCAAATGCTGAAAATACCATTCTGATTACCCAGAAGAATATGATGTCATAGCCTGTTACAAGCACATCTGTAGGGTAAAAATACTTGTATTCAGGTGTTTCATTAGGCCAGCCAAGGGTTGAAAACGGCCAAAGTGCTGAAGAAAACCAAGTGTCAAGGGTATCTTCATCCTGTCTTAAATGAGCCTTGCCGCACTTAGGGCAAACCTTAGGTTCTTCCTTTGCAACTATAACTTCACTACAATCTCCACAGTACCAGGCAGGTATTCTATGTCCCCACCAAAGCTGTCTTGAGATACACCAGTCTCTTATATTGTCTGTCCAGTTAAAGTAGGTCTTATCCATTCTCTCAGGAATAAGTTTAAGCTCGCCTTTTCTTACAGCTTCACTTGCAGGCTTAATCATTTCATCCATTTTTACGAACCACTGCTCTTTGATAAGCGGTTCAACTACGCTGTGACAACGGTAGCAGGTACCTACATTGTGGCTGTGGTCCTCAATTTTGCCAAGAAGTCCAAGTCTGTCTAACTCTTCAACTATTTTCTTTCTTGCCTCATATCTGTCAAGCCCTGCATATTTTCCACCATTTTCATTTATCGTAGCATCATCATTCATAATGTTGATTTCAGGCAGGTTATGGCGTTTACCAACCTCAAAGTCGTTAGGATCGTGGGCAGGAGTAATCTTAACTACACCTGTACCAAATTCCATATCTACATAGCCATCCTCTATAACAGGGATTTCACGCTCCGCTATAGGAAGCCATACTGTTTTTCCTTTAAGATAAGTATATCTGTCATCTTCAGGATTTACCGCTACAGCAGTATCTCCAAGCATTGTTTCAGGACGGGTAGTAGCAAATTCAAGGAAGTTAGTCTTGCTTGGCTTGCCGTCTTCCATTATAGGGTATTTGATATGCCAAAAATGTCCTGCCTTTTCCTCGTGTTCAACTTCTGCATCTGAGATAGAGGTATTACATACAGGACACCAGTTTACAAGTCTTGAGCCTTTGTAGATGAGTTTTTTATCATAAAGCTTTACAAATACCTCTTTAACTGCTTCAGAGCATCCCTCATCCATAGTAAAGCGTTCTCTCTCCCAGTCACAGGATGAGCCAAGTTTTTTAAGCTGTGATATAATTCTTCCGCCGTATTCTTCTTTCCATTCCCAAGCACGCTTTAAGAAGCCTTCTCTATCCAGTTCTTCCTTTGATATACCTTCTTCTTTAAGCTTTTCTACTATTTTAGCCTCGGTAGCTATGGAAGCATGGTCAGTTCCTGCCTGCCACAATGCCTCAAAGCCCTGCATTCTCTTAAAGCGGATAAGAATATCCTGCATGGTATTGTCTAAGGCATGTCCCATGTGAAGCTGTCCGGTAATATTAGGAGGTGGCATAACTATGGTAAATGGCTTCTTATTAGGGTTTACTTCTGCATGGAAGTAGCCTTTTTCAGTCCAGTTATGATAGATTTTATCTTCGATTTGTTTAGGATCGTAGGTCTTTTCAAGTTCTTTTTTCATAAATTTCTCCTTTTGGTTTTGTAAAATATATAGTGTGCAAGGGCACACTTCGCACGCGAGCGATGCCGCAAGGCAAACTTCGATGTCGCGAGCTGTGCATCCCTCGGAGAGTTTTAAATTTAACAGGGAATTTCGAAGAAATTTCCTGTTAAATTTAAAAGCTCCCACCCAAAGCCTTAGCTAAGGGCGAGAGCATATCCCGCTGTACCACCTTATTTTATGATAAAATTTTAACATTATGTTTAAACTCATCACCTTTATTTCCATAACGGGGAAGCCGTCATCTCCTAATCTGCACACTGCACTTTCTCAGAGATGCTGTTTGAAAGCTACCTTCACCCTTTCTCCCTAAGACCTTGCACCCTCCGGTCTCTCTCTGATAAGAATACGGGGCTACTCCTCTTTCGCACTACATTTACCAACATAATAGCGAATGAAGGGGGATTTGTCAACTACTTACCATTTATAATCAATTACATTACTGTAGCAACTTTTATCCATTTTTATTTTCAGCTCCTTTGGTAACATCTTCAATTAGTTTTGACAAATCTACTGCATTTTTAGAGGTAATTACAGGTTTTCCTGTTTCCTGCTCAATTTCTTTTCTTGCATTTCCTGCTATACTGCCACCTCTTTTTGCTACTACCTTGTTTTCCTCAAGTCCCATCGGGTTCATAGTTTTGGTTATTTCTGTTGTTGTAGCCTCCGCAAGCATATTAAGGACAATTTCAAGAGTAGTCATATTATCTCTTAGATTTTCTTTTTTAAGACCTTTTAACTGCTTATATCCTTTGGTTGTCATTCCTGACCATGCCTTAGTAATTTCATCAGTCAATATAGCATATTCAACCCCTTTTTTAATACTATGATTCTCCCATACATCCGTCAGTTCTTTTCTAACCTGAATAGATTGCAATCTTTGATTAATCCATTCTTTTGAATAACCTTTCTTTAAGTAAGTTTCTAATGCTCTGTCTATAGTCTGTTCCGGATCAAGAGTCTCATCAATCCTTTCTTTTCCAACTTCTGCCAGCCACATCTTAAATGGTTCTGCTTTAGGTGAAGGTATGGACTGGATAATGCGGAAAATCCCCTGCATATCTGCTACATCTGTAGTACGCATTTTGCCGTCTTTAGCTTTCATTTTCAAACCGTGACAATTTGTCACGGTTTGGCTCCCTTCCTCTTTCAGCCTTTGTTTAAGTTTTCTCCAATATGCAGCAGGTTCTTCGCTATCTGTAAGCACTCCTACCACATCAACTACTGAAAAATACCACTCTTCCTTCTCGTCATCCCAAGTAGAGCGTATCTTCTTGTTTTCATATAACTTAATTTCGTTCATTTCGCTACCCCCTATGTAAGCTTTATTTTCTTATTAAAAATATTATACACCTAAAAGCTTTAAAAGGCAAACAT
Organism: uncultured Catonella sp.; assembly: GCA_963539695.1. Lineage (GTDB taxonomy): Bacteria > Bacillota > Clostridia > Lachnospirales > Lachnospiraceae > Catonella. Next base: position 4,543 of record CAUTOC010000034.1, read on the forward strand.
ATTTTCGGAACTTATGTTCTTTATTTTGTCTGATAAGGAATAGCTTTATTTTCTAAATATTCTCCGTATACCTACAATCAGGATAGGAAGTACATCCTAAAAAGCTACCAAATTTACCGTTTCTAAGTTTCAGGCTTCCTCCGCATCTTGGGCATATTTTAGGGGCAGTAGTTCCATTCTTTAGTTCAGCACCAATCCTTTCAAACACAAGCTGATTCATTCTGCAATCATTTAAGGCTCTGTGTGCTCCATTTATTGATATTTTATAGTAAAGGGCAAGGTCTGTCAGTCTATGATGTCCAAGCTGTGGTAAACACTTCCTCGCAAGCGGAAGGGTATCTATATAATCATTTCCGAGAAACATTCTGAAAAATGCTTCACAGTCCCTGTGTATGAATTTCATATCAAAGTCATGTATATTGTGACCGACTAAAATATCATCTTCTATAAAGTCTAAAAAATCCCCTAAGACTTTTTCAAACATCGGCTTATCCGCTACCATTTCATCAGTTATTCCGTTTACCCTTGTTGCCCCGTAAGGGATACTCCTCATAGGATTGACAAGACTTGAAAATTCACCTACAGCCTGTCCGTTTCTTACCTTTATTGCAGATATTTCTATTACTTTATCTGTTTGCGGTGAAACCCCTGTAGTTTCCAAATCAAACACAGTGTAATCACTCACATATTTATCCAGTTTATCGCCTGTTCTAAGTCCTAACATTTTTACCTCCAAAATACTAAAATACTTCTTAACCTACTGTAATTGTAGCTTTTCTGTATCTAAGTTTAAAATGATGTGGGTGTCAAAATATAATAAATTCTTTTGCAAGCAAGTTTTCATCGAATTTTTATATTTTTGACACTTGTATCTTAAAATATTATTATTTAAAATGCAATATGTTTGCAGTATTAATAATAATCGCGCTAATTTACTTTAGAATAATAATTTTTCTAATTCATTATTGACATCTTTTACTTGATTAGTATAGACTAACTTTATATTGAACTGAGGAGGTTAAAATTGTTAATCAACAGTGCATTATTAAGGTTAGTAGCAAACTTAAAAAAACACATCATATTTGTAAGCTTACTAAGCTGCTTTATAGGTGCGGTTACTATCTTTCAGGCTTTTTATTTATCCAGGACAATAAATGCGATTTTTGAACAGCCTGATAAGATTCTGCCTTATTTTATCTGCTTTTTAATGGCTGTACTTTTACAGATTTTACTGCGTTATCCTATGAATATTTTAAGCATAAAGTCTGAGGCTGCAATAAAATCAGGCATCAGAAATAACCTGCTTGATAAAATATATAATCTCGGTTTAACAAAGCTTACTGATGAAAGAAGCGGCAAACTCTGCACCCTGCTTTTAGACCGTACAGAGGCACTTGCACCCTATTATTCCACCTATCTTCCAAATCTTATGACTGTATTTTTTGTGTCAATGGGCTGCATCATATATATAGGAAGTATCAGCCCTAATGTAGCCGTTGTCGCATTTATAGGTATACTTGGAATGCTCATTACTCCTTCATTTACCTACAAATACCTATGGGGAACCGGGGTAGAAGTATGGGATGAATATGATAAATTCAGTTCCGACTTTCTTGACAATATACAGGGAATGAAAACTCTTAAAAACCTGAAAGCCGGTAAAATAAGAAGAATGGAAATGTCAAGGATTTCAAAGGAAATCCATACAAAGACTATGGGACACATGAAAATTACCACCATAGAAAATTTTCTGTTTGAACTTTTTGCAAATACAGGCTCCCTGCTTTCTGTAGTTTACGCAGTGTACTTGGCGGCAGCAGGACAAATAGCCGGTACAAATGCGGTGCTTATATTATTTATGATAAGAAACTGCTTTGTCCCTGTATATGCACTTATGAATGCTTGGCATCTGGGTTATAACGGCGTTACCGCTTCCGGCGAAATTGAAAATATACTTAAAGAAGAAAATCCTGTGTGGAAAGAAGATTTTAAGACAGAAAATACCGATGCCCTTTCAGCAAAACAGCTCTCCTTTAGCTATAATGGCAAGGATATAATCTTAAAAAATATTGATTTGGAACTTAAACCGGGTAAAACTTATGCTTTTGTAGGTAAGTCCGGTGAGGGCAAATCAACTTTGGTTTCACTGCTGGCAGGACTCTATCCTTATACTTTAGGTGAAATTCAGTTTAAAAGCCTTCCGCTTACCTTAGATACAATTTCCAAATGGCGTGAAAATATAAGTGCCGTATGGCAAAGCCCTTATGTGTTTAACGGTACTCTTAAAGAAAATCTGCTTTTTGCAAAGCCTGATGCGACCGAAGCTGAAATTAACCAAGCCATTAAGGAGGCAAATTTAGGCGATATATTAGAAAAAATGCCAAACGGTATAAATACGGAACTTGGCGAAAACGGAAGTATATTATCAGGCGGAGAAAAACAAAGACTGGCTGTGGCAAGATGTTTCCTTAAAAATACTGAAATACTTATCTTTGATGAGGCTACTTCAAGTCTTGATGAAAAAAATCAAAGTTATATACAAGAAAGTATAGAACTTCTTAAAAAAGGAAAGACTGCCGTTATTATTGCCCACCGCCTTAGTACAGTCAAAAATGCCGACATTATATATATGATTGATGGCGGAAAAATCATAGCTTCGGGCACACATGAAGATTTGTATAATAATTGCCCGGTCTATAATAAGTTTGTAAAAGGTCAGGAGGCAGGCAATGAAAAATAAGAGAATTAAAATCATTGGTGACTTACTTAAACACACCGGAGGAATAAGGATTTATCTGCTTTTAAATTGTTTTATCTGCTTTGTTTATGAAGTTTTGCCGATTGTAAACCTGTTTCTTATATCCTATATGACAGGTGCACTGCTTAGCAGTATGGATATAAACTATACTTTCTTTGTAATAATGTTACTTGTATCGGTATTTATTCACAGTGTATTCGGATACCTTAATATGTGGACAGAACATGACATAGCTTACAGACTGCTTTATAAAATGCGTTATGAAATTTATCAAAGGCTTGAAAAAGCAATTCCTTCATTTTCAAATCAGATGATGAGTTCGGAAATGGCTTCAATAGCTTCAAATGATATGAATTTGATAGAGTGGTTTTATGCTCATACAATAAATATTTTTGTGGTTTCCATAGCTATTTGTATAGCATTATTAGTTTTTTTTACCTTCCTGCATCCATTCTTTGCACTAAATGCTCTTGTTTGGATTGTTTTATACCTCTGCTCTCCCATAATTTTTAACAAAAAATCCAAAGTACAGGGAAAAGCAATCCGTGAAAGTTATGGCAGAGTAGCTAATTTAATTCTTGATGCCGTTCAAGGTATGAGAGAAATTCTAAGCTTTAATATGTGGGAACGCTACAAAGACAAGATAAACACAGGAATAGCCGATTATGAAAAAAGCAAAAAGGCTGATGCAGGGAGAAGAGCATTTGAATTTATTTATACTATTATTATAGGTACACTTATGACTGCTTTTACTTTATTTATCTCATATCATTTGTATAAAACAGGCAGTTTAGGTAAACATTGGATACTGGTAGTCATCACTCTCGGCAGCAGTATATTAATAATTCTCAGTAAATTTATTGCAATCTCAACCCAGTTTGCAAGTATATTCGCTGCTTCTGAGCGTGTGCTTATGTTATTAAACTTTCCTATAACAATTCATGATACGGGAACTGTAGAGTTTAATGAAACCATAGATACCATAGAGTTTGTAAATGTATCTTTTAAATATCCTAACTCTAAAGAATTTCAGATAAAAAATATGAATTTTAAGATTAAAGCAGGCCAAATAATTGCTTTATCCGGTGAATCCGGTTCTGGTAAATCTACTATAGTAAATCTTCTGCAAAGATATGCGGATCCTACCGAAGGACAGATTCTTATAAATGGTAAAGATATGACGAGTTTTACCTTGGAATCTTTACGAAATGCAATTTCTGTTGTTACACAGGACACCTATTTATTTAAGGGAACTGTTATGGAAAATATAAAAATGGGACAGCCCGAAGCTTCTGATGAAGATGCTAAGAGAGCGGCAGTCACTGCTCAGGCTCACGATTTCATAACTGAACTTCCAAACGGCTATGAATCTGAAATAGGTGAAAGAGCCCTTAAAATATCCGAGGGGCAGAAACAGCGGCTCTCCATAGCAAGGGCAATCTTAAAAAACAGTTCTCTTATGATATTTGATGAAGCACAGTCAAGCCTTGACTCTGAAAATGAAATCAATCTTAATAAAGCTGTTAAAAATTTATCAAGTGATAAATTTATTATATCAATAGCCCACAGAATATCCTCTATCAGGGCTGCTGATGAAGTGTTATTCATAGATAACGGAAAATTTATCGCCCTTGACAGCTTTGAAAATTTAAGTAAAACCTGTGATTTATTTATAGAAAAGGTGCTTGGAAAAGACGAGGCACAGGCTTCTTAAAATGCCATATAGTTATAAAAATTTAGCCTTCCGGTTTTAATCGGAAGGCTGATTTAATTCTGCTATGCTTCATTTTTTATTTTGGGTGGGTTTATTCCTCAAACCTCACCTCAACCTTAAATAAATCTCCATCCACTATAATTTCAAGTTCTCCACCCATAAGGTTTGTAAGGCTTTGGGCTATAGAAAGTCCAAGTCCGCTTCCTTCTGTGTTTCTTGCCTGGTCGCCTCTTACAAAGCGTTCCATAAGCTCCTCACCTGTTATGTTCAGTTTTTCTTTGGAAATATTCTTAAAAGCTATAGTTACTTTGGCTGCATTTTTAATAAGGTCTATATATACTCTGGTATCAGGCTGGGCATACTTTACCACATTGCCCATAATATTGTCAAAAACTCTGAAAAGATGGTTTACATCGGCTTTTATAAGTACGGTTTCTGAAGGCTTTGTAACTATGCCTGTAAGTCCTGCCTTTTCAAATTTGTCCTGATACTCTCCGTATACTTGTTCAAGCATAAGTCCTGCATCTACTTCCGTAATATCCATTTTTATATTGCCTGAAGAGACTTTAGAGGCTTCAAGCAGGTCATTTATAAGTTTTTTAAGTCTTTCCGACTGCCTGTCAAGTACCTCTATATAGCCCTTAACAGGCTCAGTTTCTATATTTTCCTTCTTTAACAGGTCTGTATAGTTGATGATTGAAGTAAGCGGAGTCTTTATATCATGTGAAACATTGGTAATCAGTTCCGTCTTAAATCTCTCACTTTTCATTCTTCCGCTTACTGCATTTTCAAGTCCTGTTCCTATTTCATTCAAGCCCTCTGCAATTATCTTTAAGTCACCCTTGTAATTAGCAGTATTTAGTTTATAATCAAGATTTCCCGCAATTATATTCTGCTCAGCAGTTTCAATTTCTTTTACCCCTGTCATAACCTTGTAAATTACTATAAACGCAAATATATTGACTAAAAACAGCAGATAAAACAATGCACTTGTCCCCTCTGTACCAAGCATACTAAACAGCAATAATACAGCAAACTCCGCTCCTGCAAATATTCCAAAATACAAAATCGCTTTTTTAATGGCACCTGAATTTCTTATAGCTTTTCCTATACTTCTAAAAATATATCTGAAAGTCCTTACTATCAGCATATTCTTAAATAAAGTCTTTGCTTTAATATTTACAATAAAATTAAGCATTAATGATAACATTGCAAAGTATAAGATTACTAGAAAGCTTATAAAAACAACCATTCCCAAGGAAACAAGCCAGATGCCATCTCTGCCTACATTCGATATGTTAAAAATAATTGTAAAAATTAATAAATACAGTATGCAAACCACATCAAATGGCCAATCGGCTGTCGGAAACTTTGTAATTTCGCTACTGCCTCTTTTATGACCTACTGAGGCAAAAATAAAGACCATATCAATCAGATATAAAATACCCGAAATAATCCCTATCGGAATTACTGCAAATCTCATATTAATAAGAAAAATAAACAGGGACTTTGTTCCTGAAGAGTTATTAATCTCGGATTTTGATATAAACTGATCTAATTTGCTACCTGTCATTTTATAAATGCCGCCTTCCCAAAGCCAAGTAAAAATTATAACACAGGCTATACCAAGTACAAATATTAATAATGACGATATAATTGCTCCACTCTTAAACGGCAGGGAATATATAAAACTGTCATATTGCTTTTTTTCTTTTATTTTACTTATTACTTCAATCTCATTCTTTTCTTCCATAACTACCTTTCCTTATCCACCTTATACCCCTGTCCCCAGACCACCTTAATAAAGCGTGGCTCGGATGGGTTTATTTCTATTTTTTCTCTTAAATGTCTGATATGTACTGCAACTGTGCTTTCACTTCCATAAGGCTCTTCGCCCCATACCTTGCGGTATATGGTTTCAGGCGAAAATACCCTGCCTTTTTCAAGCATAAACATTTTAAGGATTTCAAATTCCTTAGGTGTGAGGTCTACCTTTTCACCGTCAACCTGTACTTCTTTTGCATTGTCATCTAATACGAGTCCATCAAGGCTTAGAACTTTATCATCAGTTTTTTCAATCTGTCCCCCAAATCTCACATATCTCCTAATTTGCGACTTGGCTCTGGCTATAAGCTCAATGGGATTAAAAGGCTTGGTTACATAGTCGTCTGCTCCTATCCCAAGTCCTAAAACTTTGTCCACATCCTCGCTTTTTGCAGTAAGCATAATTACCGGAATTATACTGTTTTCCCTAAGGTTTCTGACTGCCTGTATTCCGTCCATTACCGGCATCATTACATCCATAAGAATTAAATGAATTTCTTCTTTTGCCACAATGCTTAGAGCCTCTTTACCGTTTTCAGCAGTAAATACCTTGTAGCCTTCTGCTTCAAAATAAATTTTGATAGCTGATACTATGTCCTTTTCATCATCACAAACCAATATATTGTACATATTTCCTCCCTGCTCTTTCATTTAAATGTAATTAGAGTATAGCTGATATTGTTTTAAGAATAAATGGAGTAAATGTTTAAGAATCGTTTAAGTTTATTCTTAACAAATAAGGAGATACCATCTGTATTCATATTTATATACAGTAGGTATCTCCAATAACTTTACATCAATAGTAACCTATAAACTAAGGCTAAACAATACAGCTATCCGGCAGGCGTCCGCTTCTCCTGCATCTCTCGGTTTCCCTGTCTTGCCGGCGGCGTGTGGTCCGGACGAAATCTACCACCTCAAATAGCTGTATTGCTAAAGCCTAACTATAATATAGCATTTTTACTCTCTTTTGTAAATTATTTTTTTATTTCTAAGTAATCTATTCCATTCTTTATCATCTATTTTCATAAATGTTATTATTGAATTTTTATACTCTGTATTTTCTCCTGCAACAACTAACCGTAATATAGTTTTAAACTTAATATTATCATGGCGAATCTCTTTTAATATTAATGCTGTATTAGGCTTTTTACTTTCAATTATGTAGTCCGGCTTTTCTACTATTTCCGAAAAATAACTATAAAATCGTTCATAATCATTTGGATGATTTTCCATGATATGTTTTATTCTTTCTTTTGTTATAATTACTTCTCTGGTTAATATATCTTTCGCAACTACACTATAAATATCGGGATCTATTTTTCCAATCTTATACACTTCTCATTCCTCAATTTTATTTCTTAGAAAAATATTATCAGCATAAAATATTTTTTGCAAGCAATTTATAACCTTACTTTATCCTTTTGGCACTACTTAGTCTGTAGTTCTAAATAATTTCTCCTTATCTTCCCTGCTAAACTTATGCTTTATCTCCCATTCCCTTTTCAACGCACTGCTTTTGTCCTCGAAGCTTTCTGTATAAACCAGTTTACAAGGGGTTCTCCCCCTTGTATATTTAGCTCCTTTTCCTGAATTATGCTCTGCCAGTCTTTTTTCTACATCAGTAGTAAAACCTGTGTAGTAGGTATTGTCTGAGCATAATAAAATATATATGTAATATTTCATTTTGTTTCCTTCTTCCATAAAATAAAAGAAGCAGACTACTCTGCCTCTTAGCTATAAATACTATTATTTTACTTCCAATTTAACATTGCTTTTTCTAAATTTGAAAAATTACAATTAGCTTTTCTAACAATTCCTGTTTCTTTTTGTTTGCAATATATCTTCTCAACTTTGTTTAAAACTTTTATTTTTATTGATAGGCAAAACGCATATTCTTTTTCAAACAAATCTTTATATCTAAAATCTTCAAGTTCATCAAAATCAATCTTTTCATAACAGCCTATTGGTACAGGTATCATTTTCTTTATGTCTAATACGGATAATATATGTATTTTTTCTTCATCAGAATAGTATTTATAAATATCACCGGCTATATTAATATTATTATCAATAACCTCATAAATCAAAAAGTGTTCATCTGAAACATTCTTCCATTTTTTATATTTTTCCTTTGCTGAAGATATTGGAACAAAATAATTATAATCTCCTACCCCAATAATAACTCCAACAAATGGCTTTATATTATTTTTATGCGATGGATTGTAATATACTTCAGAATCAATCTGATTTAAATATTCAAGATAATCGGGATTTATAGTATAAAATCCATATTGAACTGCTTCTATCATTACTTTCTCCTAAAAAGGCAGAGAGTTTATCCTCTCTGCCTGCTTTAATGCTTCACCTTTGGGATATAGGTAGCGAGACACCTACTTTAATGTTCCACCTTCAATGGTAGCGGGACACCAATATTGTTTATTAAAATTATAACAAATGCTTTTACAAAAGTCAAATTATGCAGTTGCTAGTATCATTATTATCATTTCATTTCCAACCAAGTATACCAAACAAGCCTGTAGACTGTAAGAACAAAATGCCCATCATCACAGGGGCTATGTATTTAACCATAATTCCATACAGAGTTTTCTTGTGGAAGGTCATCCCATTTTCAACCATTTCACTCTCAATCCATTCAGGCTTAACCACCCAGCCTATGAAGATACAAGTTAAAAATGAAATAAGCGGCATAAGAAAGCTGTTACTTATATAGTCAGCTATATCAAGGAGCTGTCCTGTAGAGCCGTTTGGAAGCGGTGCTTCAAAATAAAGCACATTATATCCAAGACAGATAAGTACTGCGGTTACTATACTAAATACAGCAACAGCCAAGCATACTTTCTTTCTGCCTGCGTGAAAGATTTCCATACAGTTTGCAACCAATGTTTCCATAATTGATATACAGGAAGTAAGGGCTGCAAATACTACCATTACAAAGAAAAGTATTCCTACGAACTTTCCTGCGCCTCCCATAGCTGCAAATACCTTTGGAAGTGAGATAAACATAAGGCTAGGGCCTGAACCCATACCTTCCATACCAAAGAACACAAATACCGCAGGTATTATCATCATACCGGCTATAAGGGCTACACCTGTATCAAATATCTCAATCTGATTTATAGACTTTTCAAGATGGGTTTCTTTCTTAACATAAGAGCCATAAGTTATCATAATTCCCATAGATACACTGAGTGAAAAGAACAGCTGGCTCATTGCATCAAGAAGAATATTTAAGAATTTTGAAAGGGTAAGTCCTTCAAAGTTTGGCTTTAGATAAACCAATAATCCATCTATACCTGTCCTCGTAACTCTGGCTGCATCAGTATTTTTAAGAGTAAGAGAAAATACCGCTATCCCGATTATAAGTAAAAGCAAGCCCGGCATTACAAATTTTGAAAACTGCTCTATACCTTTTTCAACACCGAGGTAAACTATCCATACCGTTACCAAAAGAAACACAAACATAAATACTATAGGTGATATTTCAGAAGTTATAAAATCTGTAAAATAACCATCCTTTGCAACCTCTGTACCATCTGTAACCACATACTCAAAAAGATACCTGCTTATCCAACCACCGATTACAGAATAATAAGTCATAATCAATGCCGGTACTAAAAATGTAAGTTTACCGAGGAAACCCCATTTCGGTGAAATACTGCCAAATGCCTGCAAAGCATTTTTCCTTGTTTTTCTGCCTATGGCTATATCGGTTGTAAGCAGAGTAAAGCCAAATGTAAGTACCAATATAAAATAAACTAAAATAAACAGTCCGCCGCCGTCTTTTGCGGCAAGATAGGGAAATCTCCAAATATTTCCCACACCTACAGCACTTCCCGCCGCTGCTAAAATAAAACCCAAGCCACCTGTAAAGCTGCCTTTTTTCTTATCCATACGCCCTCCTCTCACACTATATATTATAAAAATATATCTTACAGGTTTTTTGTAAATATTTCCATATATTTAATATAATAAAATTATATATCAGACAAAAGTATTTGATATTGCTATAGTGCAAAATTTTTTGAAAATTATGCTTATTAAACAACTATTATCCATATATTGACAAGGTAATATTAACTTGTTAGAATCAAGCTATATGGAATCCATATCAATATTTTTATTTATAATTGCAATTAGTTCCTATAATTGCAAAATTTTGTTTTAAATTGTAAACAATTTATTTGTTCAACATGCAACTTTGATGTCCTTTACAAATTAGGAGGGGTTAAATGAGACTCAAAAACAAAATGTTGTTCTTAATAGGTTTGCCTATGCTATTAGTTATTATGATTCTTACTCTTGTTTCCTACAGTTATTCCAAGTCACTGTTAGTCAGTGAAAGCAGAGAAACTATGCTTGCAGATGCCGGAAAATACGCATCTGATGTTGAAACAATTATTTCAGGAAAAAGGATTTATGTTGAAGCTTCTGCTAACAACATTTCAAAAGAACAAAAAAGGGGAAAATCGCTTTTAGATGATTTAACTTATCTAACGAAAAATGTTGAAGGTGGTCAGGATTTTTTTGTCGGTTTCAATGACAAGACTTTCTTCGACGGTTCAGGTTGGGAGGCTGATGCCTCCTATGATCCTACGACCAAAGACTGGTATAAAGGAGCAATAGGGCACAATGAAACCTATATTTCCGAACCATATCTTAACACGCTAAACAATAATGTTATTACTATCAGTCATGAATTAAAATATAACGGGCAGTCTGTCGGAGTTTTTGGTGGTGACATTTTAACGGACGATTTCGATACCTTAATTAAAGGAATTAAGATAAAAGAAACCGGAAAAGCCTATTTAATGAATAAAAACGGTAATTTCATTATCCATGACAAGTATACATTAAATGATAATATCTCAAATGTTGAAAATGGCGAACTTGCTGAAATAGCTACTAAACTTTCTGCTAACCAGCCTGAATTTTTATCACTTAGCAGCAATAAAGTCAAACGCTATTACGCTATATATCCTGTTAAAAATACTACTTGGTCTATTGTTTTAGAAGCACCTGTAAACGAAGTCATTAAGGCTTCTCATGAATTATCTCTATTTATGGCAGTCATAGGAGTTATTTGCGTTTTGGTACTACTTGTAATTATCTTCTTCATTGCAAATTCAATCTCCACACCAATTATAAGATTGAGCGAATGTGTTCAAAGTATGGTAGAATATGATTTTACACTGTCAGATACTTCACCATCCGTTATCTATTCTAAAAATAAAGATGAAATCGGTGTAATCTCCAGAGCTTTGATTAAAGTTAAAAATACAATCAGAGACATTATGGTTCAAATTACCGATACTGCTAATCAGGTTTCAGCTTCTTCTGAAGAGCTTACCGCCTCGAGTGAACAGTCCGCCACCACTTCTAAAAATCTTGCAAAAACTGTTGAAGAAATTTCAAACGGTGCCGTTATGCAGGCAGATGATATGCAAAGGGGTGCGGAAGCTATGCAGGTTGTAGGCAGTGCATTAAATGCAAACGAGAACATTATAAAAACTCTTAATATAACCATAAAGGAAGTAGCTTCTGCTAAAGAGCGTGGTATCCTTACGATTGCACAATTAATCAAGGCTACTGAAAGACTTAAAGATTCGGCAGAAAATGTACACTCGGTTATCTTAAATACAAATGACAGAGCTTCACAGATATCCTCAGCCAGCAATATGATTAAGTCTATCTCAGATCAGACTAATCTGCTTGCATTAAATGCTGCTATTGAAGCTGCTCGTGCCGGAGAAGCGGGAAAGGGTTTTGCCGTTGTAGCAGAGGAAATACGCAAGCTTGCAGAACAATCCAACAAGTTTACTGAGGAAATTCAGGAGATTGTACAAGGATTAACGGAAAAAGTTACTGAAACCGTAAATATTATGGAGTTGGTAGGCGGTACTGTGGCTGAACAAAATGAAAAGGTTAATGAAACTAAAGAATTATTCCATTTAATTTCTTATGAACTTGATAAAAATATGAATGAAATGGACAACCTGAACAACTCTGTTAAAGAATTGGAATCAACCAAAGATTCACTTGTAGACATAATAGAAAACCTATCCGCTTTGTCAGAAGAAAATGCGGCTGCTACTCAAGAGGCTTCTGAATCACTGAATTCACAGCTTTACTCATCTGAAGAAGTGGCTTCTGCAAGTGCCGGCTTAGCTGACCTTGCACAAAATATGATTGAAATGATTAATAAGTTTAAAATTTAACAATTTATAAATATAACACTTTTACCAATTAACAAAAATAAACAACTGCCATACTGAATTTTATCTCAATATGGCAGTTGTTCTGATTTTTATTAATAAAGCTGCATATTTACAGCTTTACATCTATATTGTTTCCAAGATGTGGAGTTACCGAATTTTCCATCATCTTAATCATCCCCGCTCCTAAAGTTTCATTTACATCCATAGTCTGCTTCATAACCGCAGTACTTACTGCAGTCATAGTATTTGACATAGCCAAATCTGTTGAAAGAGAAGCTATATTCATTGTAACTCCGTTCATACTAACCTCCTTGTTAATCCATAATTATTAAGTTCCATCTTTATTATATATAAAACATATCCGCTTATTCATTTAAGATATTTTTATACTCCATAAACCGTTTTATTAGACTAACGCATAGTAAAGGCTCTTTACCATAACTCCTGTTGCACCCTCTTTAATATATCCATAAGCCTTTTCTACACTTGCAGTACCTGCTATATCTATATGAATCCAAGGAATATCTTTTGCGAGGAATGAGCCTACAAAAAGTCCCGCTGTCATCATTCCGCCTAGCCTTCCGCCACTGTTTTTGATATCGGCTGTCTTGGAGTCATTCATCTTCTTGTAATAGTCTGTGGCAGGCATCTTCCAAACCACTTCACCGGCTCTCTCATTACCCGCTACAAGCTTATTAAAGAACTCATCATTATTGGTAACTACTCCGCTTACCTGCTCTCCGAGTGCCATTACACAAGCACCTGTAAGAGTTGCAAGGTCGATAAGCTTTGTTGCACCCATATTGTTAGTTGCATAATAAACAGCATCAGCAAGAGTAAGTCTACCCTCTGCATCTGTATTTATAATCTCAATGGTCTTTCCGCTCATAGAGCCTATAATATCACCGTTTCTATAGCCGTCACCTGATATCATATTTTCACAAGCAGCAACCACCGCAAATACATTCACTTCAGCTTTAAGGCTTGCAAGGGCATTCATAGCACCGATTACAGTACCTGCACCACCCATATCGGTGTGCATATCTACCATACCTGTAGCAGGCTTAATAGCATAACCTCCGCTGTCATAAGTAAGTCCTTTTCCTACAAGTGCTATTCTTTCATCAGACTCAGGATTATTATAGTATTCCATAACTATAAGTTTTGGCTCTTTTGCACTTGCTCTGGCTACACTTAAAAAAGCTTCCATTTTAAGTTCTTCTATTTCTTTTCTGCCATAAACGGTAACCTTAATTCCCTTTGCCTCAAGTCTCTCTTTAGCTATATCGGCTAAAGTCTCCGGATATATTACATTTGCAGGCTGGTTAATTAAATCACGGGTTAGGAAAATGGACTCGATAAGCTTCTCCGCCTCATCTATACCCTTTTCCGCTCTATGCTCCTTGCCCGGAATAGGATTATAGTTTACTATAAGTTCAGGTGTTTCCTTTTTCTCTGATTTAAATTTATCAAACTTATATGTTGCATGAAGCATACCCTCTGCTATAGCCTCTGCAAGCTTGTAATTGCAAAGATTGTTTAACTTAGGTATATTTAACTCCACTTCGGCTACTTTGTTTTTTAACAATACTTCGGCTACCTTGAAAAATGTTTTTCTAAGCATATCAAATTCGATATCTTCTTCTTTTCCAAGTCCTATAAGTAAGACAACCTCAAACTTATCATTCATTGAAAAATAAACTTCTTCCGCCTTACCTGCAAATATCTCTTTTTCTGCCAAAGCCTTCACAAACTCTGTTTCTAATCTGTCCTCAAATACTAATTCAGACTTTACTCCGCCTAACTTTGCAATATTAAATTTCATAAATCCTCCTGTATTTTCAATTTAATCATTTATAAATGAAATATACCACAGCAAGTAAATCTTCCATACACCTGTTGCAAATGGTAATAAATTTCTTTATACTGTCATTTTAACCTATAATTAAAGAAAAAACAAACTATTTACAAAATTTTCCGACCTTATTTATCTTTCAAGCTGCCCCTTATAGTCCATAATTCCGCCTATATTTACCACTTTCTCAAAACCGAGCTTTGTAAGACCGACTGCCATACGCTTACTTCTTGCACCGCTGTGGCAATATACATAGATAGGCAAACTTTTATCTGTAAACATAGACTCAGCTTTTGCAAACTGCCCAAGAGGAAGATTTTTACTTCCTTTAATATGACCGCCTTCATACTCATAAGGCTCTCTTGCATCAATTAAAACAGCTCTTGACTCTGCCTGATACTCTCTAAGTCCCTCATTAATATCAGGTCCGCTTAAAAAATCAAATACTCCCATTTTATCTTCCTCCTAAAATAATGTTAACATAAATTATCGGGTATTAACAAAACTTCTTAATTCCTTCTAAATCAAGTATCTCTATTCTGCCTCTATGCGTACTGACAAGTTTTTCTTTTACAAGCTTTCTAATAGTCCTTGCAACCACTTCCCTTACCGAATTGATTTCTTCTGCAAGTTTTTCCTGAGTAATATACAAGGTATTTTCTCCTGTTTCAACAGCCATTTCTACCAATAATGAAGCTATTCTTGTATCAATTCTCTCAAAAAGCATTTTTTCAAAAGTACGCATAACCACTGAAAATCTGTTTCCCAGCTCCTCATAAATAAAACAGCGTACACTAAGATTTTCAGATTTTAACTTTGACAAACAGGCAGACGGAAGAATAAGAAGTCTAGTGTATTCTTTTGCAATTACCTGTGTTTCAAAGGTAATCTGATGTACTACACAGGAAGCTGAAAGTACATCAAGCTCACCTTTGCTTAGAGTATACAGAGTAATTTCTCTGCCTTCCCTTGATATCATTCTGGTAAATATACTCCCATCAAGTACCTTTATCAGCCCAAGACAGTCACTATCCGCAGAATGGATAAGCTCACCGGCTGTGTATTCTTTTACTTGTATATTCTTAATTACCAGCTCTTTTTCCTGTTTTGTAAGCATATCAAAAAATGGTAAAGCTTTAACATATTTTTCAGTTTCCATTTTTATTTCCTTCGATTTATTATTGTAGCAGGAGTAAAATAAAACTTCTGTGACTAAGTCACAATTTAAAAATGACAAATTTCACTCCACTGACAATCACCGCAAATTTCCTCACGCTCTCCTAAAAGTAAAATATTCTCATATACGGCTTTCTTAAAGCTTAAATAAGGTAAGACCGTTCCATCAGAAAATCCGCATCTTTTAAGCACTTCGTTATCATACCCTGCTACCTTGTCTGCACTTTCACAAGTTCCATTTGCGTTGTAAGGGCATTTCGAGCAAAGTTCATCTGTATTAACTTTAAGACGGATCAAAGGATTATTTTCCAACTCCTTTATTATGTCTTTCATATGGGCTGTAAATTCTTCGCTGTAGCCTTTACCTTTGAAAAAGGCTATGCACATCCCATGGTGGGGACGGATTTTGTATTTATATTCCAATTTTCACCTTCTATTCCAATATTTTTAAATACATATCAAGTCTGGAATTTACATAGCTTGCAAATAGGTACTCCATTGCAGAAAGATTATGATTTTCGTGATACTCGTCAAAAGCCTTGTAATATTCCATTCTATCTGTAAATTTTATATCTATTGGAGGATATCCTGCCTTCATAAGTTCCAAATTAACTAAAAGCCTGCCTGTTCTTCCGTTTCCATCTATAAAAGGGTGTATTCCTTCAAACTCTATATGAAAACGAGCCAGCTTAGTTATTATATGCTCCTTACCTTCCATAAAACTTTTTAGCAGTTCTTCCATTTTCGGCTCAATCATATAAGGCTGTACAGGCTCATGTTTTGCTCCCATTATACGAACCGGCACTTTTCTATATACTCCTCTGTCATCCTTGTTACCTACAAGCACAAGAAAATGAATCTGCTTAATAATACGCTCACTCAGTGGCTCATTTTGCTTAACCAGTTCGCTTACAAACTCAAAGGCTTCTTTGTGTCCAACTGCTTCCATGTGGTCTTTTAATGGTTTTCTATCTATTGTAAGACCTCTAAGTACTAAATCTGTTTCCCTTAAAGTAAGAGTATTCCCCTCAATAGCATTTGAGTTATAGGTATACTCTACGGCAAATTCTTCATTAAACCTCTCTATTTCACCCTCAGTAAGCGGTCTTCTGTTATCCAATTCTTTTTTCTTTTTATCTATAAGTGTAAGTAAGCTTTCGTTTGATTTATATCTCCCATCTGATGGTTTAACTGTATCAACAGGAAATTTCCAGCTTTTCCCCTCTTTAATTGCTCCGGGTATTTTCCCTTCTGCACACAAAACCCTGATTCTTCTGTCCGAAATTCCCCATTTAGCTGATGCTTCTTTTACTGTCATAAACATAAAATTATTCCTCCTATATTTTATATAATATCACTCTATCGGAATAATAGCAAGTTTATCGGAATAATATTAAGTTTATTATTACTTCTTAAACTCTTTTAATACATAACAATGTTCCACTTTTCCCACCGGCTTATCACCTTCAAAATCAAGCTCTATAACATAAGGCATCCGGTCTATAATTCTTAAAAAATCATCACAGCCAAAACTCTTATCATAAAAATTAAGTATCGTGCTAAGTGCGGTTCCATGTGTACCAACTACAACTTCCTTATCTATATTATCTCTTAAAATCTCAGTCAAGTCTCTCATGTTTCGCTTCTGCACCATAGCAATAGATTCTCCGCCTTCTTCGTGATAATTATGGTCATCCCAGCGTTTCTGAAACATTCCATGATTGTTACCGTTTTCTCCTTTTTCACGCTCTCTTAAATCTTCATCTGTTATTATGTCCTTACCAAAAAAATCGGCAGAATCAGCAATCGTATCCATACTTCTTTTATACGGACTGGAATAAAATGCGTCTATATGTTTATCTTTTAAAAACTCAAATACAATGGCTGAGTCTTTTTTCCCCTCTCCCGTAAGCGGTCTTGTTCTGTCATCTTCCCAAGCATGTTCAGGCTGTGCATGGCGCACAAAATAAATTTTTGTCATAATATACCTCCCTTATGGTTTAAGTGCAGTAATAGGAACAACATACACCCCGTCTTCTCTTCTATATGCCATATTTGACATTCCACAAATTACACAAAGCATCTTAGGTGGATTATCTCCCTCTTTCTCCATTATTTCCTTTAATTTTAGCAGCTCTTTTGCCGCCGAATCTATCTGGTTTGCTCCCAGTTTTATTTCAAAAGCTCCCCAAGTTCCATCGGAAAATTCTACAATAGCATCGGCTTCATTTCCTCTTTCATCCCTGAAATGAAATAGCTTTGCATCATTATACTCAGCATATATTTTTAAGTCGTGTTCACAAAGACTTTCAAAAATAAATCCAAATGTATTTAAATCATTCAAAAGTCTCGTCTGTGTAACTCCTAACGCAGCTACTGCTAAAGATGGATCTGTAAAGTGCCTCTTGGGAGATTTTAAGACTCTTCTGGAAGACCTTATATTAGCATTATATGCAGGTTGGTCATCTAAAATAAACAACCTGCTGAATATATCTAAATACTCAGAAACTGTCTCCCTCGCAATTTCTATTTTATCCTTTGCCCCCATATCCTTTATTAGTGTACTATTGCTTACAAGTGTACTTTCATTTCTTCCAAGGGAATATAGCAGCGACCACACTTTGCGAGAATCCCTTTTTATCCCGTCAACACTATACATATCATCATCAACAACGGCTTTCAAGTACTCTTTAGCAAGATTTCCACAAACCTTTGCAGATGTTTTTAGATTCCCCGGCCATCCGCCTCTTACGGTATAATAAACAAGCTGCTCTAATGAAATATCCCCTGTTATCCTAGGCTCAATTTCCTCGGCAAACAAATCTTTTAATGATATATCTCCCGATGAGTCTCCTGTTTCATATAATGACATACTATTCATTCTAACTCTTCCAATTCTTGCAGTACCGCTGTGCATAATTCCTTTGTGGTTTGGAGTAGCCGAACCTGTAAGAATATATTTCCCTTTTTTACCATCTTTGTCCACTGCAAATCTTACCGCATCCCATATAGGCGGAACTTCCTGCCACTCGTCTATGAGCCTTGGCAGCCAGCCGTTTAGTACCAAATCAGGACTGAGTTTTGCCATTGTTCTTGTTTGAAAATTCTTTTCAGGATCACTAATAAACGCCGCACTTTCAGCTCTACTTTGTGCCGTCCAAGTCTTACCACAGTATTTAGGTCCTTCTATACAGACTGCACCGAAAGTTTCCATATATTCATCAAATAACTTCTCAATAAGCCTCGATTTATACCCTTCAGGTACAAGCATTACTTGCCACCTCCTTATTATTTGATTATAGCTGTATTCCAGGTACTTTGTCAATCTCATCCTGCAATTTTCGGAACTTTTATCCGACACTTTTCAGAACTTTTATCCGACATTTTTCAGAACTTTCATCCGACACTTTTCAGAACTTTTATCCGACACTTTTCAGAACTTTTATCCCGCAAATTTTTGCAAACTTTACCGCCTATTTAATATATTACACTTTTTCGTTGTAAAAAATGTATATTTCAACATTTTTTCGTTGTAATTTTTGTATTTGTATAATATACTGATACAAGTGTCAAAAGTATAAAAATTCGGTGCAAGCTTGCTTGCAAAAGAATTTATTATTTTTTGACACGCAAAAAATATGAGTAAGTAGCCGTTTTTTGCAAAAAACGAGCGAATTACGAATATTTTTGCAAGGATTGCGAGAAGCGAAGCTGTAGCAATCCTGTATCAATGGATGTCAAATGCTTTTGACATCCACATCATATAATTAGCTTGAAACTCTGTTTTGATTTTATATGGAGGTAGGAAATGTATAGGAAATTAATAGAAGAACTTTATAAATGGAAAGATAAAAAGAATCGTAAACCCCTTATTATCGAAGGTGCAAGGCAGGTTGGAAAAACATGGCTTATGAAAGAATTTGGAGATAAGGCTTATTCAGACTATATCTATATAAATTTTGACTCCAACTCTGCAATGGGAGATTTATTTTCCTCTGATTTGAACATCGAACGAATTATAATGGGGATCGAGCTTTATTTAGGAAAAAAAGTCAATTCTGCTACTACTTTACTTATATTTGACGAAATACAGGAGGTACCAAGAGCACTCGCCTCGTTAAAATACTTTTGTGAAAATGCCCCTGAATACCACATTATATGCGCAGGTTCTCTACTTGGAATTGCACTTCACAGCGGAACTTCATTCCCGGTTGGCAAGGTTGATTTTTTGAGTCTTTATCCACTTAACTTTAAGGAATTTTTGATAGCCGTAAAAGGCGAACGCTTTGCTAAACTACTGGAAACATCTGATTATATAATGACTACATCTTTTAAAGAAACTTATATTGAAGCACTTAAACAATATTACTTTGTAGGCGGAATGCCGGAGGCTGTTCAAAATTTTATAGACGAAAAAGACTTTAATGAAG
>CAUTOC010000035.1:0-24221 GCA_963539695.1 uncultured Catonella sp.
TTTACTAAAGTAAGCACCCTTACCATCATCTTTTATCTCATAGCCTTCAGGTAACCACCCTTTCATATAAGCCGGTAAAACAGCTGCCATTGCATCCTGATAATAGTTCGGAAGTTTTTCTTTAGCTAAAGTTACAGAAAATTCATAATCTCCTAAAAGTCTTATTCCCTTAAATACTTTAGTTTTTCCTTCATTATACTCGGCAAAACCTTCTAAATCCGAACCTGCTGTATTGTCTGTTGCTCCGATTTCTACAATTACAGGTGAAGAGAAGTAAAGAATACGGAATACATAATCTTTAGCTGTAATAGGCTCACCATTGCTCCACTTCATATCTTCCTGAAGTTTGAATGTAGTAGTTATTGTTCCATCATCATTTTTAACATCATTCTTTTCTTTCACTGCCTGTGGATTAACTACATATTTACCTGTCTTATCAATTTCGATTGTAGCGCAACCGCTTGTAAGCTTATATACAGCATAGTCCGAGGCATTGTTTGTCCAGTATGGATAAATATCTCCATTTGACTGTGTACCGTCACCAATTATAAACTGTCCGCCGCTAACCGGTGTAGCCTCTACACTCGATGTGCTTCCTGAAGCCATACTTGATGCACTTGACATACTTCCCGATGTTGTACTTGATGTTGCGGAAGTATTAGAACCCACATCAGATGTGCTTCCCTCTGTAGATGTGGTACTGCTTCCACATGCTGTAAGTGAAACCGCCATAACACCTGCAAGAATAATGCTCAAAAGTTTTTTCTTTTTCATTTCTGATTCCTCCTCTTTTTTTCTTCACCATGCAAAAGGTTATACTAAACTAAAATGTTCAGTACTAAGTACTTCTGTAAAATGATGTAACTATTATATGTGGCATAAAGACAAATGTCAAGCGTATGCGTACACTATCTCAATTTTTCATATCTACTATTCTAAAATTATACATAATAAATGGTTAGACCCATATAGAATCTAACCATTTATATTTCTAAATTATCTACACTATAAGCCACATACCTTTTATTCTGCACGCTACAGCAGAAAGACATTTTTAGCCTTTAACTATGTGACTATATTATTCTTTAATCCAACAATATGTAATCTGTGAGGTAATATCCCAAACTGCATCCTTAATTCCTTCATATCCCTTTAGCTTATTGTTAAAGAAATCATGATATTCATTTGAATAAAGCGGAAGGTCAGGAAGAAGCTCATTCCATTTTTTCTGGAAAGCTACAAATCTGTTAAGATATTCCTCTTCATTTGAAGGATCAACCAAAGTCATCTCTTTTGCAAGCTTTTCAAGTTCTTTATCTTCAATTCTGTTTGTATTCTGACCATGTCCAATCTTGTAGTTGTACTGCGGATTATAGATTGCAGTAAAGCCTACACCCATATTGTACATATTAAAATCATTTTTCTTAGACTGTTCATAATTCTGAATAAGCTCATTAAAGGTTACTATATTTTGCTTAATCTCCATACCTGCTTTCTTTACTTCTTCACTATTTGCAAGTTTGGTTGCAAGAAGATCTGATACAGGGTTATTTTCAGATGAACACCATTGTATTCTAAGCGGCATAAGCTTACCATTTTCAAGTTTCTTATAGCGAAGACCGCTCTTATAAGGTTTTCCATCCTTATCTACATTAAAACCTGCTTTTTCAAGTTCTTCAACAGCTTTATCTACTGAGAAATTATACTGGTTAAGTCTACCAATCTCATCTTCTCTTTCTTCTACCATCCATTGTGCCGTACCGTAGTAACCGTTAACTACGCTACCATGTCCTCCTGTCAATGTCTTTGCAAATTCATTTCTGTCAAGAAGGTTAGCTATAGCGTGACGAACCTCCGCAAACTGTGTAGGACCTCTGTCACACACAAATACAAGCTTTCCATATCCGTTACGAGGATAAGAAACATAGCTGTGTGTTCCCTTGTCTACAAGGTCAAGACCTGAGTTGATTTCATTTGCTTCACCCATTTTTACAAGAATATCAACGCCACCTGTTGCAAGCTCGTCCATCTGTGTTTCATTCTGAACAAACTTATAAATTACTGTATCGATATGCGGCTTAACGCCTTCATAATTCCCCTTATAATTAGGATTTTTTACAAGAGTATAGGTATTTGAAGTTTCATCATATTTTTCTCTCATATAAGGACCCGAGAAAGCATCCATATTAATACGATAATCATCAGTCTGCTTTTTAAGTTCCTTAGCCTTCATATCCTTAGTAAAATAAGCACCTTTGCCATCATCCTTTATATCATAACCTTCAGGAAGCCATCCCTTCATATAACCCGGTACTGCTGCTGCAAGTCCTTCCTGATAATAATTTGGTAAATATTCAGCAGCTATGGTAACTGAAAATTCATGATCACCTAAAAGTCTTACTCCCTTAAATACTTTAGTTTTTCCTGCATTGTAATCTTCAAAACCGTCAAAGTATGTACCTTCTGAGTTATCTGTAGCACCCATTTCTACAAGTACGGGATGTGAAAAATACAGTATACGAAATACATAATCCTTAGCAGTAATAGACTCACCGTTACTCCATTTAAGATCTTCATAAAGTTTGAAGGTAGTAGTTATTGTACCATCAGTGTTCTTTGTATCGGTCTTATCTTTAACTACCTGTGAATTTACAACATATTTACCATTCTTACTAAGAGATATGGTATCATATCCTGATGTCAGCCTGTATACTGCGTTATCTGATGAATTATTTGTCCAATACGGATAAATATCACCATTAGACTGAGTCTGATCACCTATAATGAGCTGTCCTCCCTCAACAGGTTTTTCTTCTATAGCAGAAGAGGCACTGTCGGATGTACTGCTTGTTGTACTTGCAGCACTTGAAGTTAAAGAATTCTCTTCTGTTGAAACTGAGTTGCCGCCGCAAGCTGTGAGCGTAACTGCCATAACCCCTGCAAGAATGGCACTTAATAGCTTTTTCCTTTTCATTTGTTTATTTTCTCCTTTTCTGATTTACAAATCAAAAGAGTATTTTAATCTCCTTCAATTCGGTATACCTGATATTTGTATAAAATAACGATGACTATTATATTCCAGTACAAAGATAACTGTCAAGCACAAGTATACACTCTTATCATTATTTTTTTATCAAACAACACCTTATAAATAGGTATAAAACTTATTGCTACATTATTTTCCAAAACTATAAAAACCCGGAGTTTAAAAGTTTCCGGGTTTTTATAGTTCTATATTTTAACTAACAACTTTTTTATACACAATATAAGTCATTACCAGTTAAAAAATTAACAGCTACTTATAATTTACAATCTTTCCAAAATCAGCTTTAAGGCTTGCTCCACCTACTAAAGCACCATCAATGTTCGGCTTTGTGAAGAGCTCTGCTGCATTGCCCGCATTTACAGAACCGCCGTACTGTATACGAACCTTCTCAGCAGTATCGTCATCATACATTTCTCTTACGCAGTCACGAACTGCCTTACAGATTTCCTCAGCCTGCTCACTTGTAGCTGTCTTTCCTGTACCGATAGCCCAAATAGGCTCATAAGCTATTACAAGTTTAGCCACATCTGCTGCTGCAACATCCTTTAAGTCAGACTTAATCTGAAGTCTGATAAAATCAACTGCTATACCCATTTCTCTCTGCTCTAAAGTTTCACCGCAGCAAAGAATAGGAGTAATTCCCGCCTCAATAGCCTTCTTTACCTTCTTGTTAAGAAGCACATCATCTTCTTTAAAATAATCTCTTCTCTCGCTGTGTCCGATGATTACATACTCTACACCTGCGTCTTTAAGCATAGCTGCTGAAATCTCACCTGTGTAAGCACCGCTCTCCTCGAAGTACATATTTTCTGCACCAACCTTAACATTACTTCCCTTAATAGCCTCTACTACAGGAACTATGTCAATAGCAGGTACGCAGTAAACTACATCCACTTCATCGTTTTTAACTAAGTCTTTTAATTCATTTACTAATGCAACCGCCTCACTAGGAGTCTTGTTCATCTTCCAGTTGCCTGCAATTATTTTTCTTCTCATTGTATTAACCTTTCAAATCCCCACCAACCTTATCAACTGTCGCAACAAATAAATATAGTACCCTTTTAATACCATTAGTATCTAATTTACACCATATTACTATTACACTAAGTTGCAAGGTCGGTAGAATAATAATTTTCTAAAATCGTTTCTAAATTGGTAATCCCAAATTTGGTGTAATCTTCTTATTTATCGTTAGCTGCTGCTACACCCGGAAGCTCCTTACCCTCAAGGAACTCAAGGGAAGCACCGCCACCTGTGGAAATATGACTCATCTTGTCACCAAATCCCATTTGGTTTACAGCTGCTGCCGAATCTCCTCCACCGATGATGGTAGTTGCATCAGTCTCTGCAAGTGCCTTAGCTACTGCAAGTGTACCTGCTGCAAGTGTAGGATTCTCAAATACACCCATAGGTCCG
Organism: uncultured Catonella sp.; assembly: GCA_963539695.1. Taxonomy (GTDB): domain Bacteria; phylum Bacillota; class Clostridia; order Lachnospirales; family Lachnospiraceae; genus Catonella. Next base: position 4,463 of record CAUTOC010000035.1, read on the forward strand.
TTCCAAACTACTGTCTTTGCAGACTTAACTTCATTGGCAAAAACTTGCGCACTCTTAGGTCCGATATCGCAACCTTCTCTATCAGCAGGGAGGCTGTCTGAATTATAAATTTCTACTTCAACAGGGGCATCTATAGGATTAGGGAAATCCTTGATTGTAACTGAGTCAACCGGAAGGAGAAGCTTCTTTCCAAGCTTTTCAGCCTTTGCAAGCATTTCTTTACAATAATCAACTTTCTCATTATCAACAAGTGAAAGTCCGATTTCTTTTCCTTGAGCTTTAAGGAAGGTATAAGCCATACCACCGCCTATGATGAGAGTATCGCATTTCTCAAGGAGGTTGTTAATTACATTAAGCTTATCTGCTACTTTAGCACCACCGAGGATAGCTACAAACGGGCGTTTAGGATTCTCAACTGCATTTCCGAGGAATTCTATTTCCTTATTCATAAGATAACCAACTACACAGGTATCTATATACTGTGTAACACCTACATTTGAGCAGTGTGCTCTGTGAGCTGTACCGAAAGCATCATTTACAAATACATCCGCAAGTGAAGCAAGTTCTTTTGAAAGAGCCTCACCGTTCTTTGTTTCCTCCGCTCTATATCTGGTATTCTGAAGAAGTACAACTTCTCCGTCATTCATAGCCTCTACGGCAGCCTTTGCATTAGTACCCACTACTTCATCATCAGCCGCAAATTTTACAGGCTGACCGAGAAGTTCAGCAAGTCTTACCGCTACAGGAGCAAGTGAAAGTTCAGGTTTTGCCTCTCCCTTAGGTTTACCAAGATGTGAACAAAGTATAACCTTACCGCCATCCGCTATAAGCTTTTTAATTGTAGGAAGTGCAGCTACAAGACGGTTTTCATCTGTAATTTTACCTTCTTTAAGAGGTACATTGAAATCACAACGAACCAGCACTCTCTTACCTTTAACATTAATATCATCAACACTTTTTTTATTTAATCCTGCCATTGGTTTATTCTCCTTATTTTCCATTATGTGAAAAAAGCCACCGAGAGCCATTGCCCCCGGCGGCTTAACCGCATTTTATTTACTTCACAAACTTCTCGAAGTACTTAATTGTTCTAACCATCTGAGATGTGTATGAGTTCTCATTGTCATACCAGGAAACAACCTGTACAAGGTAAAGTCCGTCACCTGCCTTTGATACCATCGTCTGTGTAGCATCAAAGAGTGAACCGTATGTCATACCTACAATATCGGAAGAAACTACTTCATCTACATTAGAACCGAAAGTCTCAGGATCAGAAGCCTTCTTCATAGCTGCATTTACATCATCTTTTGTAATTTCCTTGTCACTCTTAACTACTGCATAAAGAAGAGTTGTTGAACCTGTAGGTACAGGAACTCTCTGTGCAGAACCGATAAGCTTGCCGTTAAGCTCAGGAATAACAAGACCGATAGCTTTAGCTGCACCTGTACTGTTAGGAACAATGTTAGCTGCCGCTGCTCTTGCTCTTCTTAAATCTCCCTTAGGATGAGGACCGTCAAGCGTCATCTGATCACCTGTATAAGCGTGGATAGTTGACATAATACCGCTCTGGATAGGAGCGAAGTCATTAAGTGCCTTTGCCATAGGTGCAAGACAGTTTGTTGTACAAGAAGCTGCAGAAATGATATCATCCTCCGCTTTAAGATTCTCGTGGTTTACATTATATACGATAGTAGGAAGATCGTTACCGGCAGGAGCGGAAATAACAACTTTCTTAGCACCGGCATTGATATGAGCCTGTGACTTTTCTTTGCTTGTGTAGAAACCTGTGCACTCAAGTACAACATCTACTCCAAGCTCTTTCCAAGGAAGGTTGTTTGCATCTTTCTCCTTGTAAATTTTGATTGTCTTGCCATCAACAGTAATGCTGTCCTCACCTGCTGTAACCTTATCTGCAAGTGCATATTTTCCCTGTGATGAATCATATTTAAGAAGGTGAGCGAGCATCTTAGGATCTGTAAGATCATTGATAGCTACGATTTCTGAACCTTCATGTCCGAACATCTGTCTGAATGCAAGACGACCGATACGACCAAAACCATTAATTGCAACTTTAACTGCCATTTTAAAATCCTCCTAATTTATATGTTGATATTGTTTATCCCAAATTTGGGGTTATCAAACTTATCTATTATTCTAACTTGAATAGAGAAAAATATCAAGTATCAATTCATTATATTCTGATATTTTTTTATCAAACTTTTCCCTTTTTCATTTAAAACTTAAAAAGAATCCTATTTGCAGGATTCTTCATCTGTGCCTAGTATAAAATCAGTCTCATTATTTCCGCTACAGGACAATTTCTCTGAAAGATTTTTATTTAATAACATGCGCCTGACAGGAATCGAACCTGCGACACCCGGCTTCGGAAGCCGGTGCTCTATCCGAGCTGAGCTACAAGCGCATATACTTTCTTATACCATAGTTATTATTTTTTGTAAACACTTAGTGCTTTACTTTTTATTTTTTTTCAGCTATAATAGTATGGCAATTTGCTACTGTAGCTCAGTTGGTGGAGCAGCTGATTCGTAATCAGCAGGTCGTCGGTTCAAGTCCGATCAGTAGCCTAAAAAATACTTGTTTATGCTATAAAGCACAGACAAGTATTTTTTTCTGATATTTAAGCCAATTTTCAAATATCCTACTAACAGGACACTACTATTCCGCCCTCTGCCGCATACAAAGTAGCCAAGCCTCCTGTCATAACAATATCTGCTCTGTCAAACTTATACTTTTCTTCAATCATATCCCTCACCTTTTCGGCTCTTTCAGGACAATTACAGTGAGAAATTACCATTTTCCGGCTTTCTGTCTTTTTTGCATGCTCCACAACCAAATCAGCAAGTATATTACAAGCTTTATTTATTCCCCTTGCCTGATCCAGTTTAATTATATTTCCTTTACCGTCAGTAGTCATAACCGGTTTTATATTAAGTGCCTCTGCTATAAAAGCCTTAAATCCTGTAAGTCTACCGTTCTTTCTAAGATTATCAAGACTTTCCAGCACAAAAAAAGCTTCTTTTTTTGCATTAAAAGCTTCTATTTTTTCAATAGTTTCATCAAAACCAAGTCCTGCTTCTTTAAGTTCTACAAGTTTGTTCACCAACAAAGTCTCTGATGCCGTAGCTCCCTTAGAATCTATCAGATAAACCTTATTCTTTCCTTTTTCTTCATAGTACATATCTATTGCAATCTTAGCTGAATTATGTGAAGCTGATAATTTTGATGATATGGTTATAATAAATATTTCATCCGCTTTATCAAAATGTTTCATGTAGTCCTCAGGAGACGGGCAGGCTGACTTAGGTGTGTCCGGATAGCTTTTCATTTTCTGAAGAAAATCCAAGGCATCCAAATTATCATCATCTATAAAGTCCTCATCTCCAAGCCTAAGTGTCAACGGAATCTTTATAACCTCTTTTTTTTCTTTTAATTCCTTGGTAAAATCTGTTCCGCTATCGCACAAAATTAAATATGACATAAATTTCTCCTTGCATGTAGTTTTCAATACTACATATCATAGCATATAAAAACTCATATTTAAAGTTAAATTTTTATAAATATTTTTAACTTTTATTACTTCAAATCAAATGACAACTAGCCTGCATGTAAAGAACCCCTGAGAGTTCGCACCTCTCAGGGGTTTGTGTAATATAATGCTTACTACTTTAGCTATCAACATTATAGCCTAAATAACTAATCTTTTCAAGACTTTATTTTACACAAACTTGTTAAGCCTTTCGTCATATTCATAGTCAATCTTCTCCAGCTTCTCTATAATATATCCCTTTTCTACTCCTGCTGCCCTGCAAAACTCCTCAAGATTCGGGTAAAAATCTCTAAGTTTTGTGTTTACATAACTTAAAAGCATAGCTTCGTCCTTTGGTAATTCCATACTTTTTATCCTCCTAAAATATTTAATAACTTTACAAAAATTTTTCTATTATCTCTACTTATTTCTTTAAAACTGCATTTTTCAAGCAATTTTATAGTATCAATATTCTCTTTATCCGTAACTGCAATCAGCCTTAAAGCTTCAAGATTATTCTCGGCATAATGTACTACGGCATCTAATGCTTCTTTTGCAAAACCTGAACCAAGTTTTTCTTTTCTGATAAAAAATCCTACTTCATACTCTGCTTTTTCATTAGTTTTAAGCAAGTCAAGACTTATAAGCCCTATCAGAATATCTGTCTTTTTTTCAAATATGCCCCAAATTCCAAAATCATAAAATCTGTAAACAGTTTCAATATAAGCAAATAGTTTCTCTTTCTGCTCGACCTCAGATACCCTGCCGTCTTTAACAAATCTAAGTACATGCTCCTGTCTGCTTATTTTTATAACTTCATCAATATCTTTTTTGCAAAGCTCCCTTATTATGGTTCTCTCTGTATCCGCAACAAGACAAGACACTCCGTTTTTATGACACCAAACTTTTTTTAGAAAATTTGTTTTCACTTCTTCAAAGCTTTCTACTATTAGATCTATTCCGTAAGGCAGATTTCTTCCTTTGTTTTCATCATAAACTACTGTGGTTAAGCCTGTGTCAAGCAGGCTCTCTTCAAAATAATCCGCTGTCATAATCAAAATTCCGCTTTTTAGTTTCTCTTCTTTTTTTATTGTTAAAATAATGTCATTTACAGATAATTTTTCATATTCTAAACATTTTATTCCGACAAGATCAAATTCTTCAAGTAGTTTTCTAATATAATAAGCTTCATTTTCAGGCATTCCCCGGTAGCATACAATTAAAAATTTCATATTTTTACCATTGCCCGCTAATACCAAAATATCCAAACAAAGCTTTCCTAATAAAATAAAGTAGGATTAAGTGTATAGGATAAAAAAAGTAAAAAATATATTTTGGTATCTTATAGTTTCCTCTTTTTCCGTTATAAAGCATAATTAAAATTACTGCCGGAAAACCGGGACTTTCTATAAGACGGCCTCTTACGACATCAAATTCAATAAGCCATAAAAGAACTGCAAGCCCTGCAAATATAAATTTAACCTTGTCGCTTTCAAATTTTTCATTGAATTTTTTAAACAACCCCGGTATTTTTTCAAAATAATAAATATAAAGGATTAAATCAAGTCCAAAACTGCCATAATCTGATTTTATATAGGTCATAGGCATATACATAAACTGTATTATTAAAATCTGTATAACTACATTGGTTGCAACAGCTTCAAATCTGTTAACTCCTTTTTTTTGTTTTTCTATAATTGTTTTCATCCTTTTATTGACGGCATCAAGCAGTATTACCATAAGCAGTCCCATTGTAAGGGTAAAAAATACATTCTGCGAATTATACTCAAGTTGTAATCCATTACCCGAAATTAAGGAATCAAACGGCAGTTCAGATATAAATGCAAGCAGTATTAAACTTCCTAAATATCGCAATTTATTACGCGTATGATAATATCCTTCCACTATCATAAAACAAAAAAGCGGAAATGCAATTCTTCCTATTCCTCTACCTATATCATATATATAATTCATTTCAGAAGGAATAACATTATAAAGGGCAACTGATGTATGGTCTATAAACATACAAATTATAGCAATTATTTTTAGTACAAATGATGTTATCTGCATCTACTTACCTCCTGATTTTATCTTCTCGTTAAGTTCTGTAAGATAAAGCCACCTCTCTTCTTTATATTCAAGTTCTTCTTCAAGCTTTTCTTTCTCTTCCATAAGTTCGCCTAACTTTCCATAATTTGAAGCATTTTCAGCTATTCTTATATCAAGTCTCTCTATAGCCTCATTTAACTTTTCAATATCCTCATCTATAGTTTCAAATTCTTTTTGTTCAGCATAAGTAAACTTTAGCTTAGTGCTTTTGTTAGCCTTCCAGTCCTTTTTTGCATCACTTTCTTTCTTCTCTGCCTTCACTCCATCTGTCTTAGGTTCTGCCTTTTTAAGATAATCGCTGTAACCGCCTTCATAAAGCTTTATATAACCGTCTTCAAATGAAAATATCCTGTTTGCCACCCTGTCAAGGAAGTATCTGTCATGTGAAACTGTAATAACCACTCCGTCAAAGCTGTCCAAATAGTCCTCTAATATTGAAAGTGTGGTTATATCAAGGTCGTTGGTCGGCTCATCTAAAATAAGTATATTAGGTGCGGAAATGAGGGTATGTAAAAGTGCCAGTCTGCGTCTTTCTCCGCCTGAAAGCTTCTCTATCTTTGTATACTGCATTGCCCCTTCAAAAAGAAAGCGTTCAAGCATTTTACTTGCCGAAATAGTACCGTCTTTAGTCTGTACATATTCAGCTATATCTTTTGCAGACTCTATAACTGTACGATTAGGATTAAGTTCTCCCGAATCCTGCGAGAAATAGCCTATTTTAGCAGTCTGACCTATGACAATGTTGCCGCTGTCAGGGTTTACCTGTCCTAAAATTGTTTTTAAAAGAGTTGACTTGCCTGAACCGTTTTTACCGATTATGCCTATCCTGTCAATCCTTCTAAACATATAGGTAAAGTCAGTAAACAAAACTTTATTTCCGTAAGACTTTGAAATGTTATCTATCTCAATAATCTGCTTACCCAAACGGCTTGAAACCGAATCAACCGCTATTTCCTTATCAACTATAATCTTATCTCTGTTTTTAAGTTCCTCAAAGCGTCCGATATGTGCCTTCTGCTTAGTTGAACGAGCCCTTGCTCCCCTCATCATCCAAGCTAAATCCTTTTTGTAAAGGGTTTCATTCTTCCTCTCCGTTGCAATCTCCATTTCTTCACGCTCTGCCTTCAGTTCAAGATACTTCATATAACCTCCCACATAGGAATAAAGTTTTCCATGTGTAAGTTCCACTATCCTGTTGGTTACTTGGTCTAAGAAATATCTGTCATGTGTGATTATAAAAAGTGCCTGTTTCATTTTTTTCAAATAATCCTCAAGCCACTCGGACATAGCTGTATCAAGGTGGTTGGTCGGCTCATCCAAAATAAGAATTTCCGCATCATCAAGAAGGGTACGCACAAGAGCGGCTCTTTTCTTCTGTCCTCCTGAAAGTGTGCCTACCTTAGCTTCCGCATCATCTATTTCAAATTTGGCAAGCAGACTTCTTGCCTCACCTTCCATATCCCAAAACTCATTTTTAGCTTTTTTACCTTTAATCACTTCCGATATTACACTTTCGTTATCGTCAAATTCGGGATTTTGAGGAAGATAAGCTATACGAACCGCATTACCCTTGGTAAGCTTTCCGCTGTCTGCTTCCTCCTCTCCTGCAAGAATTTTTAAAAGAGTGGATTTTCCTGTACCGTTTATTCCTATAAGTCCTATTTTATCACCTTCATTTATGCCTAAAGAAATATTATCGAATAAAATCTTATCTGAGTTAAAACTTTTCGATATATTTTCTGCTGTAAGTAAATTCATATTTTCTCCTAAATTTATCTCAAATTATTTATAAAACCTCTTCTTAAATATCACCTCATTATCACATTCAGAAACAGTCTTATCCTAAATATAATGATATAAGTGTCAAATACTTTTGACACCCACATCATATAATTAAGAAGTCAAAAATTTCTGTCCTATAATATCATATATCAAACTTTGTTGTAAATATTATACCCAAATTATTCACGCCATAGTCACAGATCTTTCATTCCATACAGTACAGCGGGATACACAGTTTTCAGTCTGTGACAAAAAACTAATCTGTCTATAAATCTTCAAGAATATAAGGCAACATATAAATCGGATATAATTTCAACATTTCAACATGGTCTACATCCTTTTGTGATAGCATAATTTGTTTTGAAACCTGTTTAGAATATTTTTTCTGAAACTCCGTAATCGATTTGTGCTTCCCTACTCCGGATGATTTTACCTCTATCGGAACTATTTTTGTTTTTGATGTAAGAAGAAAATCAACTTCATGATAATGTGAACTGTCCTCTCTTCTCCAAGTATGATAATAAAGTATTCTATCCGAGCCGGCTATCATCTGTGCAACAGCATTCTCATATAGATATCCCAGATCCGCAGGAAGAGAGTCACTTAACAGCTTTGTATAAATGTTCTCATCAATCTCTCCTGATGAATTGAAAATCATTGTTGTAAACAATCCTGTATCAGCCAAATACAATTTAAAAGTTTCGTCAGCTCTAGTTTGAGCCAGTGCAACACTTGGATTAAGAACATTATAGCAGGATAATACCGTCTTTGAATCTAATAGGTCATAAAATCTCTCCAGATCTTTATCAATTTTCTTTTTTCCTGTAGCTGCTGATATAACATAGCTCTTCTTGTTTGTTGCAAGTTGAGCAGGAACCGAATCATACATTCTTCCAATTAGTCCTGTATTATCAATTTTGAAGAAATCATCTTTATAAAGATTTATAATCTCCCTTTTTACCTCATCTATTTCAATAAAGTTCTTTCCCTCTACATATGCTGCAACCGCTTGTGGCATTCCGCCTACAGCCATATATATTCTGAAATCTCTCATTAATTTTCTGTTTAATGAGTTTCCGACAGCTTTTCCGCGTTCATAGAGTTCTCTTAAAACCGAATAAGTATCATTGCCGACTGCCCACATAAATTCTTCATAATCCATTGGATATATCTGTATTTTCATTTCTTCTGAGGGAATTACAATATCCTTGACATTCTTTTTTATACTTATTAACGAACCGGTCTCAATATAATCATATCTACCGTCTGCTACCAAGTATTTGATAGCCTGCCTCACCTTAGGCATTAGTTGTATTTCATCAAATATAATGACAGATTCTCTTTTATATAAAGTGACACCTGTAGCTGTCTGCAACCTAAGAAAAAAAACATCCAAATCTGCAATATCATCAAACACATCGAATATATCTTTCTTTATATTGGCAAAATCAATCTTTATATATGATCTATATTCCTGCTTTGCAAATTCCTCTGCAATTGTAGACTTTCCAACACGCCTTGCTCCTTCCAAAAGCACAGAATACTTTGGAGCCTTTCTTTCTTTCCAGTATTTCAACTTCTCGAACGCTTTTCTTTTAAACATATTCTACCTCCATAAATACTATTATTCCATTTATTCAAAGTTTTAAAACTAATATAGTACCGATATTTCAAAGTTTAAAAGTAGTTATAGTACCGATATTTCAAAGTTATAAAGCGATTATAGTACTGATATTTCAAAATTTCAAGTATAAACAAAATAAAATCAGCCATACCTTAATAAGATATAAGCTGATTTCATTTATGTAACATTTTTATATGGACTTATTCTCTACTTATTCCTCCGCCTGTTTCTTAGCCTGTGCTGCCACTTCTGTAATACCGCTTACAAGCCCTGCAAGTCCCTGAATTTCGGAAGGAATAATAATCTTGGTAGCCTTGCCGTCTGCTGCCCTTCCGAAAGCCTCAAGCCCTTTAAGCTTGATTACCTCACCTGAAGGAGCCGCCTCATTAAGAAGCCTGATACCGTCCGCATTAGCCTTTTGAACTGCAAGTATAGCCTGTGCCTGACCTTCAGCCTCACGAATTGTCGCTTCCTTCTTAGCCTCTGCACGAAGAATCTGTGCTGCCTTCTCTGCTTCTGCTTCAAGAATGGTAGATTCCTTATTTCCTTCCGCTACAAGGATAGCCGCCTTCTTCTCACCTTCTGCACTTGTAACGGCAGCACGCCTTTCACGCTCTGCTTTAGCCTGTTTCTCCATAGCTCCCTGAATATCAGGAGGACACATAATATTTTTAAGCTCTACCCTGTTTACCTTTATACCCCAAGGATCTGTAGCCACATCAAGAGTGGAACGCATCTGAGTGTTAATAGTTTCACGCGATGTAAGAGTTTCATCCAGTTCAAGATCACCTATTATATTACGAAGTGTAGTAGCTGTAAGGTTTTCAAGAGCTGAAATAGGATTTTCCACACCATAAGCATAGAGTTTCGGATCAGTTATCTGATAAAAAATAACCGTATCTATCCTAATAGACACATTATCTTTTGTAATAACAGGCTGTGGCGGAAAATCTGCCACCTGCTCTTTTAAGGTAACTCTTTTAGCCACCTTGTCAACAAAAGGAAGCTTTACATGAATGCCTACATGCCATGTATCCTGATAACCGCCCAGCCTTTCAATAACCAAAGCCGTTGCCTGCGGCACAATCTTAATACAGGATGCAAATATCAAAATAATTATTATGACTACAAAAGTTAAAGCAAAAAATGATCCGCTTAACATCCCTCCAAATGCCACTGAAATATTGGCAAAGTTCAACAATCCTCCCATAAAAAATACCTCTTTTCTTTAATTTTATATGTAAATGGAAAAACCATTACAGTTACTTTAAAAACACATTATTCATAATATCATATAATTAATAATTTTTCGATATTTACATTACTTTTAATTAAATACCTTACTCTATAGCTTCCGTTACAACCCTTGAAACTCTATCCGATATTACAGGCTCTACTATAAGCTTAACGCCTTTAACCTCTGTCACACGCACTATAGTATCTATGTCTATAATTCCACCTACTGTAGTTCTTGCAGACCAGTCCATTCCATTTAGAATTACTCTACCCGTTTGGTTAAGATTATCAATTCTTTCAGTAACTTTAGCTTCCTTTCCAATCAAATCATCTACATTTGTTTTGGTACGCTTCGAATTTACATACTTAACAGCAAGCGGTCTGTATACTACAAGTACAACAAGCGAAGTTACTAAAAACAATACAATCTGTATCCAAAGTGTAGCTCCGAACAAACTTGCAAAGAAGGCTGCCAATGCACCTATTGCAAACCATATTGTTGTAAGTCCCATAGTAAGAAATTCCATTACAACCAGTATAATAAATGCCATAAGCCAAAACTGAAAATCCATAATCTGCCTCCTTAGTTTTCTTTATTTCAATTCCGAATCTAGTTTATAAAATACTAATTACTCATAAAACACTCTGAAACATATTAAATCTTCTTATACTATTATACCTCATTTTTAATTTTTTTGTTTACTTTTTTTGAAATAATTCCTTAAAGAATGATAACATAAAATATTTTCATAATCCATAATCTAAAATCTATTGCTTAATTATGCAATTTATCGGGTTTTTCCAAGCAATTCAGATTATATTGTTTTGAAAAATATAATATTTTTATCGACAATAGTCGTTTTAAAGACTATAATAGAGATAGATAGTAATATTCCATCGGAAAATTTTAGGATTTTCGGTACAATATTATATTTCTATAACCTGTTAACGGCTTGATTCAGAGGAGGTTTGACATGAAAATGCAGCCTGATGAGAAAATGCTTTCTCTTGCTGATGTATGTAGGGAATTATCAATTTCCGAGGCTACAGCTAAAAACTGGATTAAATTAGGTAAACTCATACCGGCACAACTTGGCACTACATACTTCTCAATAGAGTATATGCAGCAACTGAAATCGGATATTTTTAACGGAGATAATGCCGCCTTAAAAAGCAGACGCAATAAAAAATTTGTTTCAGGAAGAGGACTTTATTACTCTTATATTCCAAATGATTCTAAGAATCTTGAGCCGATTAGAGAACTTTTAAGATATATTGACGAAAATAATATAGAAGTTACACCTGATATTTTATTATCAGTTATTGCAGACTGTGCTTTAAAACTAATCCTCTCTCAGTCCGGCATACATTTTGAAAAGTCGGTTTTTAACTCCTTCATTACAGGCAAATATTCCCCTGAGCCATATACTTTTTTGATAAATGACCTTTTAGATGAAACTGAAGGGCTTGCTGATGTTGCCTGTGATTACCCTGAACTTTTTATGACTGACTATGTGTATGAAAAAGATGTAGATGTAATAGGGTTGTTATACATTTCACTAAAAAATACAAGAGACAGAAAGTTTCAAGGCTGTTACTATACTCCTTCCAAAGTAGCAAAAAGAATCTGTAATAATTTGATCATCTCAGGAAAGATGAATGAAAAGAAAATTTTGGATCCTTGCTGTGGAACCGGAAATTTTATTTTACAGATACCTGACAGTTTTGACTATAGAAATGTATATGCTAACGATATAGATACTTTAAGCGTTAAACTGGCAAGGATTAACTATGCACTTCGCTACAGGCTAAGTGACAAAAATTTAATTTATAAACATATAACACAACTGGATTACCTGTATTTTCCTAAAAGCAAAAAATTCGACTATATACTTGGCAATCCGCCCTGGGGATACCATTATTCACATGAAGAAAAAATTAAACTTCATGATAGATTTGATTGTGCAACCTCACTTTCCATAGAATCGTATGACATATTTATTGAACAGGCTTTAAATAATTTAAAAATGAACGGAACACTTTCGTTCATCCTCCCGCATGCTATCTTAAATGTTAAGTCACATACTCCTATAAGAAAGATTATTTTGGAAAAATGCTCCTTTGACTACATTGAATTTTTAAGTAAAACTTTTGACAGTGTAAATTGTCCAAGCATAATTCTCCAAATGAAATATACAGGACTTCCATTTTCCTCATTAGGTATGAAAGTCAAGGAAGAGCGTAGAGAATATACCATAGACATTGAAAGAAACCTAAATGCCTACTACTGTTCATTTAACTCTACTGACGAAGAATATGAAATAATAAAAAAGATAGATGCCGCCTTCGGACATACCACCCTTGCAGGACAGTCTACTTTTGCACTCGGAATAATAACCGGAGATAATAAAAAATTTTTATCAGATACAAAGTCTGATAAAAATGAAAAAATTATTAGCGGCAACAATGTATTCAAGTACAAGTTTAAAAATCCTTCAAAGTATATTGAATTTAAACCGGAACTTTATCAACAGGTTGCACCTACCGAATATTATAGGGCAAAAGAAAAGCTGATATACAGATTTATCTGTAATCAAATAGTTATGGCTTATGATAATAAAAGCACACTTACATTAAATAGTTGTAATGTACTTATACCGCAAATTCCGGGTTTGTATACCAAGTATGTGATGGGGATACTTAACTCCAGAATAGTGCAATTCTACTTTAGAAAAATGTTTGATTCTGTGAAAGTGTTAAGGTCACATATAGAAAAAATCCCCATTCCGGTTGTGGGGGTAGAGGAACAAAACAAGATTATTGAAGTGGTAGATAAAATACTTAGACTTGGTGTTAAGGTAGATGCGTTTAGAATGATAAAACTTTACAATGAACTTGATTTGATGGTTGCAAGGTTGTATGACATAAACGAGAAAGAGTATGATATTATCCTTAAAAGCATGGATAAAGAAAATTTATTTTTGCCATAACTCTTCCTTCTCATAACAAGAGCCTCCGTTTGCAGGCAAAACTGCAGACGAGGCTCTTATAAAATTAAGATTTGATTGTACCATTTAATGATACCGGACTGCTTCGTGCTATGCACTCTCGCAGTCCTACAACAGCACTCGCAATCCGCTAATTTTCTTTACAGAAAATAGCTACTTGCTCGTGTTGTTAGCAGAGTAAAAGCTGACAACTCCTCTTGCAAGCAAGCTTACATCGGAGTTGCAGACTTTTACTCCTTTTATCATCACATCATTCCCATGCCCGGTGCACCCATTCCTGCCGGTGCTGCCGGTGTTGCTTCTTTGATATCTGCAACAAGGCTTTCTGTGGTAAGGAGTGTAGATGCTACGCTTGTAGCGTTTTGAAGGGCACTTCTTGTCACCTTAACAGGATCAAGAATGCCTGCTTTTACAAGGTCTACATAATCTTCCTTGAGAGCATCAAAACCGAAACCTGTCTTACCCTCTTTCACCTTGCTTATAATTACAGCACCTTCAAGCCCTGCATTTGCCGCTATCTTAAAGAGCGGAGCTTCAAGAGCTTTAAGTACCACTTTTGCTCCGGTCTTTTCGTCACCTTCAAGTGTAGCTGCAAGTTTCTCTACATCTTTGGTAGCGTGGATATAAGCTGAACCGCCACCTGCGATTATTCCTTCTTCTATAGCTGCTTTGGTAGCTGCAAGAGCATCTTCCATACGAAGTTTATTTTCTTTCATCTCCGCTTCGGTAGCTGCACCTACACGAATAACTGCAACACCGCCTGCAAGCTTTGCAAGTCTTTCCTGAAGTTTCTCTCTATCAAAATCAGAAGTTGTTTCTTCAATCTGACTTCTAATCTGAGCAACTCTTGACTTAATAGCCTTTGAATCGCCTTCACCGTCTACTATAATTGTATTTTCTTTCTGAACCTTTACACTCTTGGCACGTCCAAGCTGTTCAAGAGTAGCATCTTTAAGTTCAAGACCTACCTCACTTGAGATAACCTGTCCACCCGTAAGAATAGCTATATCCTGAAGCATTTCTTTTCTTCTGTCGCCATAGCCCGGAGCCTTAACAGCTACTACATTAAATGTTCCACGAAGCTTATTGATTACAAGTGTTGTAAGTGCCTCACCCTCGACATCCTCAGCGATAATAAGAAGTCTTGCTCCCTGCTGCACAATCTGCTCAAGAAGTGGAAGTACATCCTGTATATTGCTAAGTTTCTTATCAGTAATAAGAATGTACGGATTATCAAGAAGTGCTTCCATCTTATCCATATCTGTGCACATATAAGCTGATACATAACCTCTGTCAAACTGCATACCTTCTACAAGGTCAAGCTCAGTTTTCATAGTCTTGCTTTCCTCAACGGTGATAACACCGTCTTTGCTAACTTTCTCCATAGCATCTGCTACAAGAGTTCCCACTTCATCATCACCAGCTGAAATAGCCGCTATTCTCTGAACATGATTTTTTCCTTTTACAGGTGAACTCATCTTTGAAATAGCCTGTACTGCACACTCAGTAGCTTTTTTCATACCCTTTCTAAGTATGATAGGATTTGCACCTGCTGCAAGGTTCTTCATACCTTCATTTATCATAGCCTGTGCAAGTACGGTAGCTGTAGTAGTACCGTCACCGGCTACATCATTTGTCTTGGTAGCTGCTTCTTTAACAAGCTGTGCTCCCATATTTTCAAACTCATCCGGAAGTTCTATTTCTTTTGCAATAGTAACACCGTCATTTGTAATAAGAGGAGCACCATAACTCTTATCAAGTACTACATTTCTTCCTTTAGGTCCTAAGGTTACACTAACTGTATCTGCAAGCTGATTTACGCCGGCTTCAAGAGCCTTTCTAGCTTCTGTACCAAATTTAATCTCTTTTGCCATTTTCTTTCTCCTTAAATTTATCTAAAGTTATTTCAATTTTATTCAACAACTGCAAGTATGTCCGACTGTTTAACTATAATATATTCCTCATTTTCAAGTTTAACATTGGTTCCTGCGTATTTAGAATAAATAACCTTCTGTCCTTCTTTAACCTGCATGGTTACTTCCTTACCGTCCACTACTCCGCCCGGACCTACTGCTTTAACTTCTGCCTGCTGCGGCTTTTCCTGTGCCTGATCCGGTAAAATAATACCTGATTTTGTAGTTTCTTCAGCTGCTATCTGCTTTAATACTACTCTGTCTCCTAATGGTACTAACTTCATTTTAGTTCCTCCTTTGTATATCAAATCATCTTTTCCTGTTTTATTAGCACTCTTTCTTTATGAGTGCTAAATCATAAACATATAATAACCTCTTTGAATTAATTTTGCAAGTATTTTTTTTAATTATCACAAATTAATCACAATTATTAATAGGTCACAAATACGCTACAATCAAAAGTTGCACATATTTGTGACCTATATTAACAGTCAATTTCGGTTATTTCAAGCATTACATGTTAAACTGCTATGGACGCATCTATTTTTGCAAAATTATATTCATATTTTGTGTCTATTATTTTTTTGATATAGCCACTTCCTTCTTGGA
Source organism: uncultured Catonella sp. (assembly GCA_963539695.1). Classification (GTDB taxonomy): domain Bacteria; phylum Bacillota; class Clostridia; order Lachnospirales; family Lachnospiraceae; genus Catonella. The sequence goes on from CAUTOC010000035.1 coordinate 20,291, forward strand.
ACCTTTTTTAGTATTCTTTTTATTCTTGTAATTTTTTACAGTCTTTACCGCTTTATATTTAATTGTATACTTATTGCCTATAGGAGAGTATCCGGATACTCCGCTTATTTTCACCCAAACCTTCTGTCCTTTTTTAGCTTTGAATGTAAAATTTTTATCACCTTTAGTCTGTTTGTCTAATACAGTTTTACTTTTATTATTTACAAAAATTTCAACCTTATATTCTTTATCTACATTATCTCCGGTATCCAAACTTAATTTATATTTACTTGTTTTTGTTGTATTAAAGGTAAAATAATCTACATCTGTATCATTTAAGATATTAGCCGATATTGTTCCTTTTAATTTATTTGCTCTACTAAAGCTGTTATTATTTTCCACTTCCCAACTACCGGTTTTATTTACATCTGCTCTTAACTTATATTCTACACCCTCCGGTGCAGATGAAAGTATATTTCCTTTAGCCATAACTCTGATATAAATTTCTTGTTCTTTAGCAAGGGGCAACTCAGGAAACTTTACATCCTTTTTAATCTCATCCTCTTTATATAAAAGATTCTTATTTTTATCATAAATTTCTATATCCCAACCATTTCCTATTTTATCCGGAACAAAATCCACTATTTCAAAAAAAAGCTCCGTATAGCCTGTTTCATTAACTTTAACTACATAATAATCCTCATCCGACTTGTTTATGAGATTACCTCTAATATATGTACCCGATACTATCTCATTTGCATTTATGTATTTATTATTAGGTTCACTTTCATAGTCATTTGCTTCATAAGTATGAAAGTTCAGATTGTATTCTACACCTTTAGGCATAAATAATGAGGTAGTACTCGAACTTTCAATCGAAATATAGACTGTTTTATCTTTAGTAAATGAGAAATTTCCGCTGGTAAACTGGCTTTTTATGCCTTCCATTTTATAAATTTCTTCTTTATTTTCATCATACACCTTTAAGGTCCAGCCATTTTTAACTTTATCCTTTTGACTTGCATCAAAATTAAGGGTTATGTTTTGATAACCTTCTTCATCAACTACCGTTCTATACATATTAATTTGGTCTTTTTCCTCAAGGCTTCGTATTACATTTAAATCAGGAACTATATCTTCGGTAGCTATATCCGCTTTAATTTGTTCAGATATTCCAAAAGAAGCTGCTAAGAATGCTACACCAAGTACAATCCCCATAAGTCTTTTTTTCATAAACACCTCCTATAAAGTACTATACTGCAAATTATTTGTATTTTCTATAATTTTACCTTTTTTAATTAAATATAGCAACACTTTATGGAAATCTTAATAATTTCGACATAATTCATTAAAAATCCTCTTTTGCCAGAAGTACAGAGCCATCCTTTCCACTTTGGTACACTATATATTTATGTGCCTTTCCGAAATCATCCACATAGGATATACCTAAGGTTGGTATAGTCCCAAACATATGAACATCTGCCAGCAATGGTTTTTTAGGGGTGAGAGTTTTTGTCTGATATAGTACATTTTGGTCATAAACAATATTACCATCATCATCACCGGATTTAAATGTCAAACCTATCAGCTTAAAATTCTTCACAGCTTTACTTGGTACGAAGAAAACTTTTGCTTCCGGTTCATCTGACTCTAACTCATACTTTTTGTAATTCTTGTATTTTCCCTTCACATCCTCTTTATAATATACCGACATTCTCGTGTAGAGGCTGAGAGGAGTCATTTTCATAGGCTTAACCCTGTCAAACACCTTTTTCCATACTTTTGTAAATTCAGTATCTCTGATAGTTTTTTCCTTTGAAGCTTTCTCATCTGTTTTTCCGGTTTTGTTATTAAAAAGTATTGTTCTATAATAACCATAGACTTTTTTAGTCTTTATAAAATAAAAATCATCCCACTTACATTTATCTCCGGCTTTATTCAATCTACATACACCAAAGGTCTGATATTTACCACTATTTCCGGAGTAGGCAAATTTACCACCACCAATGTTTAAGTAGCCATTATAATCCTTACTTTGGAATATCAGCTTTGGCTCTCCTTTTACAATACAGTAAACTGCCCTGACATTTTTACCTATAGAATTCCTGCCATCGTATTTGTCAACCTTGCCGAATATCAGCTCAGGAATACCATCTCCTGTTATATCCTCTATAGTGTAGCCTATCTCATTAAGAGAAAGCTTACCACTAAATACTGCCATTTCATCAAGACATTTATACCTTTCAGCCTTTGAAGACTTACTGCTATAGGTTGACACATAGTCATAATAATCATCTATAACTTTGTCATAGCTGTCTGCATAGTCCTCTAACTCATCATCGGTATCGGCATAGACACTCGTACACAGAAGAAATGCTAATAAAATCACAAGAAACGCTAATAATCGTTTTTTCATAATTCCCCTTAGTTTATTAATAATCATTTTTTTGCAAACCAATATTTTTTACAACATTTAATATTAATTTTTGCTGTATTTTACACTGATTATACTATTATTTATGTAAAGATTCAATAAAAGAAACAACAGAATGATCACAATTAAAATCCATTTATGATTATTCTGTCCTCTATGTCTAGAAGTCTTATTTAAATAATTGCACTGATACTAGATAGATAAGGTAAAGTAATTAGTTTAAATAAAGAAAAAATTTCCTCCCCTCAGTCAAACTAAGGAGAGGAAATTTTCATATCATAATTTAATTATAGGATTAAAGCTTAGGACCTGCTGCAACGAGTGCCTTACCGGCCTCATTGTTCTCATACTTAGCAAAGTTCTTTATAAATCTTGCTGCAAGGTCTTTTGCCTTCTCTTCCCACTCAGAAGCGTTAGCATAAGTATCTCTAGGATCAAGAATACCTGTATCAACGCCCGGAAGCTCTGTAGGAACTTCAAAATCAAAGTAAGGAATCTTCTTGGTAGGAGCCTTATTTACATCTCCGTTAAGGATAGCATCAATGATACCACGAGTATCCTTAATAGAAATTCTCTTGCCTGTTCCGTTCCAGCCTGTATTTACGAGGTAAGCCTTTGCTCCGCTCTTCTTCATCTTCTTAACAAGCTCTTCTGCATACTTTGTAGGATGAAGTTCAAGGAAAGCCTGTCCGAAACAAGCTGAGAAAGTAGGTGTAGGCTCTGTGATACCACGCTCTGTACCTGCAAGCTTAGCAGTAAATCCTGAAAGGAAGTAATACTGTGTCTGCTCCGGTGTAAGGATAGACACCGGTGGAAGTACACCGAAAGCATCTGCTGAAAGGAAGATAACATTCTCTGCATCAGGAGCTGCTGAAACAGGGCGTACAATCTTCTCAATATGGTTAATAGGATAAGATACACGGGTATTCTCCGTTGTGCTTCCATCCTTAAAGTCAATCTTTCCGTTAGCATCTACAGTTACATTCTCAAGAAGAGCATCTCTTCTGATTGCATTGTAGATATCAGGCTCCGACTCTTTATCAAGGTTGATAACCTTAGCATAGCAACCGCCCTCGAAGTTAAATACTCCGTTATCATCCCAACCATGCTCATCATCACCGATAAGAAGACGCTTAGGATCTGTTGAAAGTGTAGTTTTACCTGTTCCTGAAAGACCGAAGAAGATAGCTGTATGCTTTCCGTCCATATCTGTATTTGCTGAACAGTGCATAGAAGCCATTCCTTTAAGCGGAAGGTAGTAGTTCATCATAGAGAACATACCCTTCTTCATTTCTCCGCCGTACCATGTATTAAGAATAACCTGTTCACGGCTTGTAATATTAAATACTACTGCTGTTTCCGAGTTAAGTCCTAATTCCTTGTAGTTCTCAACTTTAGCCTTAGAAGCATTGTAAACGATGAAATCAGGCTTGAAGTTTTCAAGTTCTTCTGCTGTCGGCTGAATGAACATATTTGTTACAAAGTGAGCCTGCCAAGCAACCTCAACGATGAAACGAA
>CAUTOC010000036.1:0-23891 GCA_963539695.1 uncultured Catonella sp.
AGAAGTTTATGACCTGTGGTATTAATCATTTAGTATAAATACATTTTATACTAAGGTCATTACATTCCGGTTACACCTGTATTTTTTGCTGCATCAGCCGTTGCTTTTGCAACCACATTTTTTACTCTGTCGTCAAATGCCTTGGGAAGTATATATTCTTCGCTTAACTCTTTATCCGAAACTAAGTCTGCTATGGCTTTTGCGGCAGCTATTTTCATCTCATCATTTATTTCACTTGCTCTTACATCAAGTGCACCTCTAAAAATTCCCGGGAAACAAAGTACATTATTTACCTGATTAGGGAAATCCGAACGCCCTGTAGATACAACTCTTGCACCTGCTTCTTTCGCTTCATCAGGAAAAATCTCAGGAATAGGGTTGGCACAGGCAAATATAATTGCATCTTTTGCCATTGACCTTATCATCTCTTTTGTAAGTATGCCCGGTGCGGAAACTCCTATAAATATATCCGCCCCTTTGATTACATCGGAAAGATTTCCTTTTTCCATATTGAAGTTGGTTATTTTCGCCATTTCTTCTTTTATAGGATTTAAGCCTTCTCTCCCCTTATAAATAGCCCCCATTCTGTCTGTCATAATCACATTTTTAAGCCCCATAGCCATGAGCAGTTTAATAATTGCTATACCTGCCGCACCTGCACCCGATGTTACAATTTTAACATCTTCTATTTTTTTATCAACTAATTTAAGTGCATTAATAACTCCGGCAAGAGTAACTACCGCAGTGCCGTGCTGGTCATCATGGAAAATAGGAATATTGGTACACTTTTTAAGTTTTTCTTCTATTTCAAAACATCTGGGAGCGGATATGTCCTCAAGGTTTATTCCGCCAAAAGAACCGGAAAGCAGTTCCACCGTCCTTACTATCTCATCTACATCTTTGCTTTTAATGCAAAGAGGAATCGCATCTACATCACCGAAAGCTTTGAATAAAGCACATTTTCCTTCCATTACCGGCATACCCGCCTCAGCTCCTATATCTCCAAGTCCAAGTACCGCCGTACCGTCTGTAACTACTGCAACCGTATTCCACCTTCTTGTAAGGTCAAAAGACTTATTTACATCTTTTTGTATTTCAAGGCAGGGTGTGGCAACTCCCGGCGTATATGCAAGACTTAGTGCTTCTGAACTATCTACATCAGCCCTTACTTTTATTTCTATTTTTCCCTTCCACTGTGCATGCTTTTCTAATGATACCTTTCCATAGTCCATTATTATCCTCCTTTATTAAACAAGCTCTTCCGGCTTAAATACTTCATCAAAGCTTTTTTCGTCCATATAGCCAAGTTCCAAACACGCTTTTTTCAGGCTTATTCCTTCTTTATATGCTTTTTTGGCTACTGCCGCCGCATTGTCATAACCTATATAAGGCGATATGCAGGTAACCAGCATAAGGGAATTATGTAAATTATCATGCATTTTTTCACGGTTAGGGCGTATACCTACCGCACAATTATCATTAAATGACCTGATTACATCTCCCAAAAGCCTTACCGATTGCAAAAAATTATAAATAAGTACAGGCATAAATACATTAAGTTCAAAATTTCCCTGAGAAGCTGCCATACCTACCGCTACATCATTTCCCATTACCTGAACCGCCACCATTGTAACTGCTTCACATTGAGTAGGATTCACCTTTCCCGGCATAATAGAACTTCCCGGTTCGTTTTCCGGTATATAAATCTCGCCAAGCCCGAGTCTCGGACCTGATGCCAGCCATCTTACATCGTTTGCTATCTTCATCATATTTGCCGCAAGACCTTTTATAGCTCCATGACAAGCCACCAGTGCATCTTTTGCCGTAAGTGCATAAAATTTATTCTCAGCCGTGATAAACGCCTCGTCTGTAAAAGCGGCTATTTTTTTAGCCACCAGTTTATCAAAATCTTTAGGAGCATTAATTCCCGTACCTACCGCCGTTCCGCCAAGTGCCAGCTTGTAAAGCCCTTTCATGGATACTTTTATTTCTTCAAGGCTGTTAATAAGCATAAAACGCCAGCCGCTTATTTCCTGCGAGAATTTTATAGGGGTAGCATCTTGAAGATGAGTTCTTCCGCTCTTTACTATATCATCATTTTCTTTTTCAAGCTGTTTAAGAGTATCTATAAGTTTTTCTACGGCAGGCAGAAGTACGGTTTTTATTTCTGCTACCGCTGCTATGTGCATTGTTGTAGGAAAAGTATCGTTGGAACTTTGTGACATATTTACATCATCATTAGGATGTAATATTTTTTTGCCTGCTAAAATGTTTCCTCTGCTTGAAATTACCTCGTTTACATTCATATTGCTCTGTGTGCCCGAGCCTGTTTGCCATACTTTTAATTGAAACTCCTTATCATGCTTTCCTTTGTAAATCTCATCACAAGCTTTTTTAATAAGTTCGTATTTTTCTAAACTCAACCTGCCAAGTTCAAAATTAATTTCGGCAGCAGCCTTTTTAAGTATTGCAAAAGCTCTAATCACAGGCAACGGCATCATTTCCGTACCTATATTAAAATTAATACGAGAGCGTTCTGTCTGTGCCCCCCAAAGGGCTTTTTCAGGAACATTTACCTCTCCCATAGAATCTCTTTCAATCCTATATTTCATGGCAGCCTCCTATTCTATCCCGACAAATTTTCCCATAACTATTCTGTCAAAACCTGAATAATCCTTTAGTATTTTTACATCTATAAATCCGTTTTCAATTAAAATATCAGATACGGCTTTACTTTGATTATAACCTATTTCATAAAAAATTCTAGCATTTTTATTTAAATACTTTGGTGCTTTTTTACTAATATTTTTATAAAATTTCAAGCCGTCTTCATCACCGTCCAGGGCAAGCCTTGGAATATAATCTCTTACTTCCGGTTCAAGTTCTTCTATTATATGAGTTTCTATATATGGAGGATTTGAAACTATTATATCAAATTTTTCATTTATATTCTCAAACAAATTTCCTTGAAAAAATTTTATGTCGGAAGCTCCCAATATTTTTGCATTTTCTTTTGCAATATCTAGAGCTTTTTCTGAAATATCAGTCGCCGACACTTCTGCCACACCTCCTAAAAGCCTTATGGCTATGGCTATACATCCTGAACCCGTGCACAAATCCAATACACTTTTTTCTTTACAATGTTTTAACACTTCTTCAACCAAAATTTCCGTTTCCTGCTCAGGTATTAACACATTCTCATTTACCTTAAAGGTAAATCCCATAAATTCTCTACTTCCGATTACATAAGAAAGAGGGATTCTCCTGCTCCTTCTTTCTATAAGCATAAAGAATTCCTCTGTCTTATCTTTGTCTATTTTATCTTCTGAATGTAAAAAATATTCGGCTCTGCTAAGTCCTGACACATTTTCCAAAAGATACCACGCATCAGTTTCGGCTTCTTCTATTCCTGACCTTCTCAGTTTATCACTTCCAAATTCCAAAAGCTCTCTGTAACTAAGTATCTTGATGTCCATTTACTTTTTTTTACCTCTTTTTTTATCTTCTTCTTTTTTACTGTTAAAGAAATGGTTAAGTGCATTTAATATCTCATCATCCTCCTCATCATCAACCGGATTATTTTCAATTCTTTTTACGCTTTCTTCTGCGTCTGCTTCATTTCCAAGAACTGCCTCGGCTGATTTTATTGCAACTTCTATGATATCTTCTTCCGGCTCCGAGGCGACAATCCCCTGAATAAGCAACATAGGCATATTAAGCAGTATAATTACAAGATTATCGGACTTTTCTAAAAGCTTTCTTAATTCATATACTACAGCTGCAACAGCCGGTATTATAACCGTTCTTAACGCCATACGAAGCCATATATTTTCAACTCTTACAAACATAAACAGCACTATACTTATTATCATTACCGTAAACAAATATATAGTTCCACATTTATAAGATTTTTTGCTCATCCGCCTTACATTAGAAACTGTCAGCGGAATTTTTTTCTCTGCACAGTTTATTACTTTATGCACTGCACCGATATACATATAAAATCTTTTAATATCAGGCAACACCGAAATCCCCGCTATATATAAAATAAGCAGTATAAGCCTTATTATTCCTTCCGCCAATATAAGTAGTGAGGCGGAATTAACAACCTTTGAAAGTATTAGAGAAAGTCCGTACGGCAGTGCAATAAATAATCCTATTGCAAGAGAAATTATTGCAATCACAATTAAAAACTGTAACTTTTCATTTTTTTCCACCGGTTTATTATTATCATCTTCTTTCTCATAAAATTCACCTAAAACGGAAAAATTTTTAATTCCTATATAAATTTCCTCGATAAAACTTGTTATGCCTCTTATAAAAGGAAGTCCGACAAATATATTTTTTTCTGAAATGCCGTTAATCCTTCCTATCAAAAGTTCTATATCATTATCAGGTTTGCGGACTGCCAAAGCATATTTACTATCAGTTTTCATCAATACGCCTTCAAGAACAGCCTGTCCGCTTATCCCCAAACATCCCATAAAGTCCTCCTAAAAAAATAAGACCGTCGCATTGGTGATTCCGTCTTTCCATAACAATATCTGCTATGTTGACGCCTTCGTCTTCCTGCGACAGTCTCGTTCTTGTTTTTTGTATCAGCCCTGCTTAATTCCATATCTACGATTGAACTTATCAATAGCACCGCGAGCTGCTGCTGCTCTCTGCTGTCCTGTGTAGAATGGATGACATTTTGAGCATACTTCAACATGAATTGTTTCTTTTGTTGAACCGGTAGTAAACTCGTTTCCACAGTTACAGGTCACTTTGCACTCATGGTATTCCGGATGAATTCCTTCTCTCATATTTTTCACCTTCCTCACTTGATCGATTGGATTTTGCCAATCTATTTTAATATAAACAACTATATTAGTATATCATATCTGTTTATTATTTGCAAGATATTACTTTTAACCTTTTATTTTCATGCTCCATATCAGCCTTAACGGTTTCTTCAGTTTTCATCGCACTGTCAAGCAACCAAAAAAGCTCAAGCACACTTCTGAAATATTCTTCCGCATCTCCTTCCATCCACTTAACTGTTCCCTGCCAACTTGCATTATTTCTATATTGTATTCTGATTGCAAATGTAGCTAACTTCCCTCTCTGAGCCTGTGTCTTGTCGGCAAGAAAAATTGCTCTTGTATCGACATTTGAATGTTTTGTAAAAGTTCTTTTTTCCATACCGCTCATCGGACAGCCTATCTCATCCATAAGAGCGTCAAGTTCTTTTATAAGCTGTTGAAAACTTTTTATCTGAATACATTGGCTATAAAAGGGATTGTAAAGTTTCCCGGAAAAATCTGCACCATTATAATCATCAACTGCAATTATGCTCGTTCTAAACGCTTCTGAAATATGTATTTTTCCCATAACTATAGTACCTCCTAGTCCCTAATTAATAATTATAAGCATTTTTAGTTACATTTCAGTTACATTCAAACAAAAATCAAAGATTATATCGGTATTTTTACAGCATTTGTGAAGTTCAAACTTAACCTCTTATTTCTATGACAGGACTACCCTTACCCTCTATATACTCCCTTGTTATGGTAACTTTTCCAATATTATTATCTTTAGGTATTTCATACATAATATCAAGCATAAATCCTTCTATAATTGCCCTAAGTGCCCTTGCTCCGGTCTTTTTTTCAAGTGCTCTTTCAGCAATAATCTCCTTGGCATCCTCTGAAAATTCAAGCTTAACCTCATCCAGTTCCAAAAGTTTTTCATATTGCTTTAATATTGCATTCTTAGGTTCGGAAAGTATCCTTATAAGCATATCCTTATCTAACTCATCTACTGCAAATACTATAGGAAGTCTACCTAAAAACTCAGGTATCATCCCGTACTTTCTTAAATCCTCCGTGCCGACTTTAGCAAGAATATTTTTTTCAGTATCATATTTATCTTTAAGGTCATTCATAAAGCCGATAGCAGACTGCTTATTCAACCTTCTTTTTACTATATCACTAAGATCCGGAAATGCTCCTCCACAAATAAAAAGTATGTTTCTTGTATTTATAGTAGCCATAGGAACCATTGCATTTTTGCTTGTAGCTCCTACCGGTATTTCTACCTCCGCCCCTTCTAAAAGTTTAAGAAGTCCTTGTTGAACCGCCTCTCCGCTTACATCTCTGCTGTGAGTGTTCTTCTTTTTTGCAATCTTGTCTATTTCATCTATAAACACTATACCATGTTCCGCCGCTTCCACATCATTGTCCGCATCGGCAAGCAGTTTGCTAAGTACACTTTCTACATCATCACCTATATATCCCGCTTCTGTAAGTGTAGTCGCATCAGTAATCGCAATAGGTACCTGTAAAAGCCTTGCAAGATTTTTCACCAAATAAGTTTTTCCGCTTCCTGTAGGTCCAATCATAAGCATATTTGATTTTTCTATCTCCACATCTTCTTCTTTTCTCGTCTTTTCAGCCGCCACTCTCTTATAATGGTTATATACCGCAACAGCTATCTGTTTCTTTGCAATTTCCTGTCCTATTACATATTCGTCAAGTTTCTCCTTTATAATATGCGGTGCAGGAATATTATTAAAATCAAGCTCCGCTTTCGGTTTCTTTTTCTTTGTTTTCTTTTTTAAGTTGTTCTGCCCCTGAAACATCTCGGGAAGAAAACCGAAACTGAACATAGGCGGATTTTGCCTACTGCTGTCCTTTTTTTTATCTATATTTTCTTCAGATTCACCTTTTTCATCTGAAGAATTTTGATCAGTTTCTTCCTTTTTGTCCTCATTCTTTTCATCCTGACTCTTATCCGCAGAATAAGAAGTGTTAAACATATCCGGAGTAAAGCCTCCCATATTAAAATAATCCGATATAGGTGAAGCGTTTAACGCATTGAGCGCCTTTTGCATACAGTCATTACATATAGTTATATCAGGCGGCAGATGAAACATCTTACCTACTTTACTTTCACTTCTTCTACACATATAGCAAATTTCTTCCGTCATCTTAAATCCTCTTCTATATTACATTTTTGTCTAAATAATTATAGTATAACTCTTTGAATATCAGATTTCAATAGTTCCTTTATCTAATAAACCCTTACCGTAAAATCCAAAAAATAAGGGATGCACTTATTGCATCCCTTGTTCATTACTTTGTTCCATTTCATCCCCGTCAGGAACATAAGCCACAATATCTCCAATTTCACAATCAAGCAGCTTACATAACTTATTTATTGTTGCCGTAGTTATATGTCCGCCTTTTCTTATATGGTTAAGTTGTGAATTACTTACTCCATGCTGCATAATCAACTTGTACTGCGAAATCCCTCTCTCCTTTAAAACCTTCCAAAACCCATCATAACTGATAATGTTAATCACCTCTTTTTCTAAATATTAGGTTTCAAAGTTATCTATATTTCCTTTTCACTAGAAATACTAATTGTTTAAAAGGTATTTTAGATTAAGTTAATTTTAAAGAATTAGATCCGAGTACATATATCTAGTTTAAGATTATCATTAATTCTTATAAAGTCAATATTAATCTTACTTATTAATTGCCAAATTTTTTACCTTTTATTCAGCAAAATATACAAAACGGCAATTATGGCAACAAGCAAATACCAACTTGGCCTTATTTAATATGATTTTCTTAGATAAAACAGCTCTTTATAAGCTCTATTATTATGTCCTGTTCTTCCTTAATCATTTTTATGTCACTTGGCAGGCAAAGCCCCCTGTCAAAAATATCAGAACCGACATCTACAAAATTTTCCTTTAGTTCTCTTATACTTCCTTTTTCAGTAATAAAATCTTTACCCCTAAAATAAGGCTGTAAATGTATAGGTTTCCATATCGGACGACTTTCTACATTGTACCTTGCAAGCACATCTCTTATTTCCTCCGGCGATGACTTTCCTTTTTCGCTGATATAAAGTTTATCGCCAAAATCCATATTTTTATATCTTTCTTTTTTGCTGATTTCAAGAGGACTTAAAATTTCATCTCTAAAATTTTCATCTCTTATTGCAAAAGCATTGGTTCCTCCCGTTTTATCACCGGTATAATCAGGATTAAATCTGTTCCTGTCCTGTGCCGCCATAGCATCTTTATCCACAATAAGGCAAGACAGCCAATAATTGGAGTCGGATTCAGGGAGTATCGGGTTCATTTTTACAGGAAGATTTTTAAGTCCTTCTTTGTACCTTTCATATATCTCCCGTTTCTTTTCCTTATGTTCATCTAAATGTAACAACTGACCCCTGCCTATACCTGCAAGTATATTGGACAACCTGTAATTATAGCCAAGTTCTTCATGCTGATACCATGGATATGGCTCTCTAGCCTGTGTAGACCAAAATTTTGCTTTATCTACGGCTTTTTTATCTTCTGAAATAAGCATTCCTCCGCCGGAAGTAGTTATTATCTTATTGCCGTTGAAACTTATTACATTATAGTGTCCGAATGTTCCTGTCTTTCTGCCTTTGTAAGATGCCCCTAAGGACTCAGCCGCATCCTCTATAAGCACTGCATTATGTTCATCGCAGATAGCCCTGATTTCATCCAGTTTTGCAGGCATTCCATAAAGATTTACCACTACTGCACATTTCGTATCGGGGTATTTGTGGAAAGCTTTTCTTAATGCCTCAGGACTCATGTTCCAGCTTTCATACTCACTGTCAATAAATACCTGCTCCCCTTTTTCGTAAGATATAGGATTTACTGTTGCACCGAAGGTTAAATCAGAACAAAAAGCCCTGTCTCCTTTATTGACTCCTGCCAGTTTATAAGCCAAATGAAGTGCAGCCGTTCCCGAGGCAAGCCCCACGCTGTGCAGCCCGTTTCCAAGATATTTACATATTCCGTTTTCAAGCTCGTCCAAATTCTTGCCTATTGTTGAAACCCAGTTAGTATCAAAAGCTTCTTTTACAAAAGCCTGTTCCTCTCCATGCATGGTAGGAGAAGAAAGCCATATTCGTTTTTCAAACTTTTTAACTTCCATTTTGTTGCCCCCTAATATCAGCTATACTCATAAATATACACTTAAAATCTATAATATTCAAGTACCGCCCCTAACTTTTTACTATATTACTCTCAGATAAATTACATAAAAATTACTATTTTAAATTTACTATAAGACATCAATCTGAAATATTTAACAATAAAACATTGTGGAAATTTTGTGGAAAACACCTTTTTATTTATTAGGGGTGGCAATAACTGCCTGTAAATGTTACAATGTTTCTAAATTTAATTTTTTAAGGAGAACCAATGATACTTGAAACTACTGCAAAAGCTGACGGTTTTTATATGCCGGCAGAATATGAGCCGCATTTAGGAACTATTATGGTTTGGCCTACACGCCCCGGAAGTTTCCCTTATAACGGAAAATACGCCAAACCCGCCTTTGCCCAAATAATAAAAAATATAATCAAATATGAAAAGTTATTTTTAATTTGTGATGAAAAATACAAAAACGAGCTTAACGATTACTTTGATACCGGAGATTTCTCTCCTGCAGGCAATATAGAGCTTATCATACTTGAAACTGACGATGCCTGGGCTAGAGATACTTCCCCTACCTTTGTAATAAATGATAATAAGATACGGGGTATCGACTGGGTATTTAACGCTTGGGGCGGTGCTGATGACGGTCTGCTTCCTACTTATGACAAAGATGATTCTTTAGCCTCCGTCTTTTGTCAAAAATATAATTACGACTATTATGACCTGCATACATCAGGTTTTGTACTTGAAGGGGGTTCTATTCATTCGGACGGTGAAGGTACTATCCTTGTTACTGAGGCTTGTCTTTTAAGTAAAGGCAGAAACCCCAATCTTTCAAAAAATGATATAGAAGAAACCCTGCTTGCTTATTTGGGCGGTGAAAAGATAATTTGGTTACCTTATGGAATTTATAATGATGAAACAAATGAACATGTTGATAATGTCTGTGCTTTTGTAAAACCTGCTGAAGTTGTACTTGCTTGGACGGATGACGAAACAGATCCTCAATATAAGATGAGTTTTGCCAACTTAAAATTACTTGAAAATGAAACTGATGCAAAGGGAAGGCGATTTAGCGTACATAAACTTCCTATACCTAAAAAACCTGTTTTAATTACTTCAGACGACCTTAACGGCTATAAATTTGAATCCGGGGAAGATGAAAGGGAATTGGGAGAACGCCTTGCTGCAAGCTATGTAAATTTTTATATTACAAACGGAAGCGTGCTTGTACCCGCTTTTGATGATGAATGTGACAGTCTTGCTGTAAATATACTTACCAAACTCTTCCCTGAAAGAGAAATCATACCTGTAAAATCAAGATGTATACTTACAGGCGGAGGAAATATCCATTGTATCACAGGTCAAATTCCTCTTCCTAAGAAAGGAAATGATAAATAATGAGAAATCTAACGGTTGCTGCGGTTCAGATGAGCTGCTCAAAAAATCCTGAAGAAAGTATAGAAAAAGCTGAAAGCTATGTAATGCAGGCTGTTAAAAAAGGTGCAAAGCTGATTTTACTTCCTGAACTTTTTGAAAGACAATATTTCTGTCAAGAACGCAGATACGAGTACTACTCTTTTGCAAAGCCTGTTATGGAAAATGATGCTGTTAAACATTTTCTTGATGTTAGTAAAAAAACCGAAACTATACTTCCCATAAGTTTTTATGAAAAAGACGGAAATATATTATACAACACGGTTGCTATTCTTGACAGCGGAAAATTTCTTGGGATTTACAGAAAAACTCATATTCCCGATGATCATTTTTATCAGGAAAAATTTTACTTTACTCCGGGTAATACAGGATTTAAGGTTTGGGATACCGGTATTGCCAAAATAGGTGTAGGTATATGTTGGGATCAGTGGTTTCCTGAAACTGCAAGAAGCCTTACCTTAAACGGTGCTGAAATTCTTCTCTACCCTACAGCCATAGGCTCTGAACCTGTACTGAATACAGACAGCATGGGGCATTGGAGAAGAACTATGCAGGGGCATTCCGCTGCAAATATTATTCCTGTAGTTGCCGCCAATCGAATAGGTATAGAAATAACAGAACCTTGTGAAGAAAATAACAATCAAAGTTCTTCTCTTACTTTTTATGGATCATCATTTATAACCGATATGACGGGAGAACTGATTGAAACTGCCGGAAGAATGGAAGAAACAGTCCTTATCCATACTTTTGATTTAGATGAAATAAATAATGCAAGACTTGAATGGGGCTTAATGAGAGATAGACGGCCTGAGTGTTATAAGGACATAACTAAATAAAATATATAAAAAAGCCGCAGAAAATCAGATAGTTAAAGATTTCCTGCGGCTTTTTATTAATTTAGTTTGATCGTAATCTCTACAGGATTATGATCCGAATTTTCAAAATCAAGTCCTATTGTCCTTTGTGACAAAACTTCTATATTTTTTGATACTATAAATCCGTCTATAGCATAATACTGAAACTTACTGTCTGCCTTATTGTAGGCTTTATCCAGTGAACGACAGGTTGGGGAGGATACATCCATATAAAGATTAAAATTCTCTGCAAACTTATCTGCATCAAGTTTACCCGGTTTCCACATTCCTTCATTTCCTACATCAAATTTTGATACATCCACATTTGTAAATGTTTGGTTGAAGTCGCCTCCCGCAATTACATAATTGCCTTCTTTATATTCTTTTTCTATAGTATCAAGCAAAAATTGTGTTTGAGCCGCCTTCCCTTCTCCGGAATCATACGCCTCTAAATGAAGATTGACAATAACCAGCTTTTTATCGCTCCCGCTTATCGGAAGCCTTGACACCAGCAGACATCTTTTGAGATTGCAGGTACTCACCGGCCATTTAAATGGTACCGGAAGGCTTACTCTTTCAGAACTTTCAGCTTTTAATTTACTAAGTGACATAACTCCCGCTTCTACATTTCTCAGCGGCGGAAACGGATACGGTACGAATAAGGCTTTAAAATTAAATGCAAAAGATGAAAGCCTATCCTGAAATTTATCGGAAATTATCTTCTCTTCATCCACATTATAACTACGATAAGACCCTTTATCCACTTCCTGCAATAAAGTCACATCAGCATCAAATTCATTTAATTTTTCGGTTATATTTTTGATATTATTATTTAATTCTTCTCTAGTCTGACTGACAACTTTAGTTCCACCGTCCATAAAAAAGTCTGCATTTGCCCCCAAATTACAATATCCCACATTCCAGCTTATAAGCTTAATTTCCTTGGAAAAACCCGCTTCATCAAATGCCTGTCCTTTAAGGGACAGTTTTTCAATATTTCCGGGTTTGTATTCAGTTATAGTAAGCACTGCCAAAAGGCCTGCAAACCCCAAAATACAAATAATAACTATTATAAGAAATATTTTAATGCAAATTTTAAAAGTTCTACTCATCGCCTATCTTTTTCTACTCCCCTTATTTGCATCGTCCTTAAAATCTAATAATCCTCTATCTATCATATTTTCAACTATAGTTTTTTTAACATGCACATCAAAGCATAGTGAAGCTATGAAGGCAAAGTTAGTGAGATATTTTTTCTTTTTCTCATCATCTTCATCCTCAAAGCTATCCTTTGCCCTATCAAATGCTTTTAAAACCGATCTTGATATATCAGCTGTAGCACCTTTGCAAACTTCAAAAACCTCATCATAAATATCACTCAAGGAAATATCTTCATCATTTTTATCAAAAAAATTTTCTGTAAGTGGAGTCAGAATACTATTAATATCCTTTATGGACAATACATTTTTAAAATAATAAATAAAAATCAAAAGCAGCATATGATCTCTGCCATACTTCTTTTTTTCAGGTGAAGGAAGCAGCTTATTTTTGGTATAATTATTTATCATAGCCTTAGTTAACATTTTATCCCCTTCATATCTTTTAAGGGATGCAAAATGGTCATCCATAAACTTAATAACCTGATCCATATATAGCTCGATATTAGGAATATCAGCTATCTTAATATAATCAAGCGACTTTATCCTACCCGCTATTTCCTCCACAAATTCTTTCTTATCTTCTTTATTCATTGACTGTTATTTGTCTGCCTCTTCCGACTCTGTTTCCACTTCAGCCTCTCCAAATACTTCATCCCCATAAACATCATCGAAGTCATCTTCAAAATCTACAAGTTTGTCCGGAACAAAAAAGTAATAAACTGCATAAGCAATAGCCGCAACTAAAGCAATAGCTCCCACTATTACCAGTGCAACAATATAAGGATTATCCTTTTTTGTTTCTTCACTCTTTGCAGGGTGAATCAGTGCATTAATTTTAGCTGCATTCAATAAATCTTCAATTTTCTTATCCATAATCTCACTCCTTTTTTAATATTATAAAATAAGTATAGCATATTTTTTCAAATAATACTATTATCAGTTAATTTTTTTAAGACCTGCCATACTTAATTTCAGTTTTCTAATTCCATAAGCTTCATTTTCAAATCTGACAGCCACAACATCTTTTTCTTTTGAAAGTTCTATTACTTTTCCCTCTCCAAACTTAGCATGGTTTACTTTATCACCTGTTGCTATCGTATCGGAAGACTTCAGTGCAGTTCCGAATCCTTTACTTATGTAAGGATTGCCGGAAAAAATATTTTTTTCATCATATATAAGTTTTTTTTCTCTTTCTCCGGAATAAAGATTCTCATTTCTTCTTTGCCTTGTACTGTTAGAATCCGTACTGCAAGACACAAGGTGTTCCGGTATTTCGCCTATAAACTGTGAAGGAGGATTCCACTGCAACTCTCCTCTTAGCATTCTTGAAGAGGCTCCTGATAAATAAAGTTTTTCCATAGCCCTTGTTATACCTACATAACAGAGCCTTCTTTCCTCTTCAATTTCGTTTTCATCGTCTGCATAAAGACACATACGACTCGGAAAAAGTCCGTTCTCCATGCCTACCATAAAAACTATCTTAAATTCCAGTCCTTTAGCTGAATGCAGTGTCATAAGAGTTACCTTATCTTGATCTTTATTTTCGCTATCTTTATTATCTACATCCGTCAAAAGCGAAATGTCTGAAAGAAAATCTGCAAGCTTTATATCTCCTTTATCATGCTGTCCTATTTCAAAGAGAGCTACTTTATTTATAAATTCATAAATATTGTCAATCCTGCCTTTTGCCTCATCCGTACCCTCAATTTTAAGCACTTCAATATAGCCTATTTCATCTATCAGAGTTTCCGTCTCTTTTTTTAAGCTTACCGTATCCTTAAACTCTATTATCTTTCCTTCAATATAAGCAACAAATTTTTCCACTTTGCCAACTGCTCTGCCAAGCCCTTGAATTGAACTAACTCTCATACAAGCTTCATAAAATGAAATTTCGTTTTCAGCCGCATAATCTGCAATTTTTTCTTCTGTAGTACTTCCAATCCCTCTTTTGGGTACATTCAAAATTCTTCTGACTTGAGTGTCATCTTTAGTATTATTTATGGTTTTTAGATAAGCCAGTATATCCTTTATTTCTTTTCTGCCATAAAAGTTTGTTCCTCCATACAGTTTATACGGAACATTACTAAACACAAATTTCTCTTCAATAGTACGGGATTGTGCATTGGTACGATATAAAACTGCAATATCTGAATAATTTGCAAGCCCTTCATTTACAGTTTTTGTAACAGTATTAACTATGCCTTGTGCCTCTTTCTCTCCGCTATCGTATATTTTATAAGAGATAGATGCTCCGTTTCCTTTGCTTGTCCACAGTTTTTTTCTCTTTCGCTTTTTGTTATGGCTTATTACTCCATTTGCGGCTTCAAGAATATTGCCTGTAGAACGATAATTTTCTTCAAGCTTTATTACAATACAACCCGGATATATTTTTTCAAAATTTAATATATTTCTTATGTCAGCCCCTCTAAATTTATAAATAGACTGATCATCATCTCCTACCACACAAAGATTGTTTTCTATCTCACCATCGTCATTTACATAGTTTGCAAGCAGGCTTAGTAACTTAAATTGAACAAGATTGGTATCCTGATACTCATCTACTAAAATATATCTAAATCTTCGCTGATAATATTCTAAGGTTTCTTTGTCCGTCATAAAAAGTTCTACGGTTTTTACAAGAAGATCATCAAAATCCAGTGCGTTATTATTTTTCATTCGTTTTTCATACTCTAAGTATATTCTTGCATAAATAGCATAATCACTGTTAAATTCCGACTTTGCAGCAAATTCTTCTGCACTTGTAAAATCATTTTTAGCATTTGAAATAATATTTAAGCAGCCTTTTTCAGAAAATCTTTTACTATCTATATTAAGAGATTTAAGCACCTGCTTAACTACAGCCTTAGTATCATCCGTATCATAAATATTAAACTTTCTATCGTAGCCGATTCTATCAATAAATCTTCTTAATATCTTTACACAAGCTGAATGAAAAGTCGATACCCAAATATTCTCAGCACCTTCTTCAATAAGCTCATTTACCCTCTCTCTCATTTCTTTAGCTGCCTTATTGGTAAATGTAAGTGCTAAAATACTCCATGGACTTACTCCGTATTCTTTAATCAAATAGGCTATACGCCTTGTAAGCACTCTGGTTTTGCCGGAACCTGCTCCGGCTAAAATGAGCAGTGGTCCATTTTTATGCACCACTGCTTTTTTTTGTTCAGGATTTAAATTATCTAAAATATTCATATTCATTCCTTTAAATCGACTTAATTACTTCTATCCCGCTCATCTTACCTCTAAATCTTAAAATGATGTTTTATTCCTGTAGCTTTATTACATTTTACCCTTAATCACAAGTCTCTCATCGTCTGTTTGAAATAATATAATGATTCCTCCGTTAAAGCTTATCTCTACTTTATCCTTATCAAACTCGTTACTTATTCCCAAACTGCTTCCTGAACTTAAAACATAGTTTTTAACTTCGTATTTAGCTCCTTTGATATTCAATCCCTTTATATTTTCAGTAAAAGGAAGTAAGGAAAAATATTTTCCAAAAGTTTTTTCCTTTTTCAACACAATTTCTTTATCATGAATACTGATTACATTATATTCATCCATTATTTTTGCGTTTATTCCACTTTCCATTATCTTATATAAAAGCTCTATATTCGCAATAGTATGGTCAAGCCTTGTGCCTGTCGCTCCCAATATTACAATTTCCTTTGTATTTAGTGAAAGGGCAAGTGATATAGCAAGTTCAGTATCAGTTTCATCTTTTTCAGGATTAAAAGTCTTTACTATAGGCTTTCCATAAGTTTCAAACTGTGACTTAAAATATTCTACAACCTCAATATCACCGCTATCGAAATCACCAACTACATAATCAGGTATTATATTTAACTCATTTGTCGCCATTATACCTCGGTCAGCCGCTATAATTACATCAGGAGCATATTCTTTATGAACCTCCGCTATAAAATTTGTGTCGGTTCTACCCCCTGTTATTATAAGTACCTTCTTCATGCATCCTCTCAATCATCTGCTTTGTATTTTTTGCTATATCCGTACCAAATACAGCCGTACCCGCAACCAAAATATTAGCTCCTGCTCTTATCAGTTTTCCTATGTTATCCTTATTAACCCCTCCGTCTACTTCAATATCAATATCCGGTGCAATATCTCTTAACCGCCTTATCTTATCAAGAGTAAAAGGAATAAACTTCTGTCCTCCAAATCCCGGATTTACACTCATAATAAGTACCATATCAAGCTCTGAAAGTACCCAGTCAATCGCTGAAAGCGGTGTAGCCGGATTAAGTGATACTCCCGCTTTAAGCCCAAGTTCCTTAATAGCGGTTATTGTACGGTGT
This sequence comes from uncultured Catonella sp., assembly GCA_963539695.1. Taxonomy (GTDB): domain Bacteria; phylum Bacillota; class Clostridia; order Lachnospirales; family Lachnospiraceae; genus Catonella. Next base: position 16,760 of record CAUTOC010000036.1, read on the forward strand.
AAATGTTTTGTAGCTTCTACATGTACAGTGATTATATCGGCACCCGCCGCTTTAAAATCCTCTAAATATCTTTCGGGATTTTCTATCATCAAATGCACATCAAAAATCTGACTGCTGCATTTTCTAAGGCTCTTTATTACAGGCATTCCAAAGGAAATGCTTGGCACAAAACTTCCATCCATTACATCTAAGTGAAGATATTTTGCACCATTTTCCTCAGTAATTTTAATCTGTTCATAAATTCTTCCAAAATCAGCCGCAAGTATTGACGGCGAAAGTATGTATTCCATTTCAATATTCCTTCTTATTTGATAACTCCTCATACATAAGCAAATAATTCTTATATCTGCTCTCGGAAATTTTTTCTTCCTCTAAAGCTTTCTTTACTCCACAGTCTTTTTCTCCTATATGTATGCAGCCATTAAATTTGCAATCATCCGTATATTCCACAAATTCAGGAAAATAATCTTTCAACTCCCTCTTATCCACATCAAAGAGTTCAAGACTTCCAAAACCCGGTGTATCACAAATATATCCGCCTTTTCCGATATAAAAAAGTTGTGCATGTCTTGTAGTTTGTTTACCTCTTTCTATCTTTTTACTGATTTCACCGGTTTCCATATCAGCCTCCGGTGCAAGATAATTGGTAAGCGTAGATTTGCCTACTCCTGAAGGACCTGCAAGTACAGTAAATTTTCCTGCTAAAAATTCCTTAATCTCAGCCATGCCCTTTTCTTCTTTTACGCTTATTTCAATTACCTTATAATATTTAGAATAAATTTTATCAAATTCTTTAAGCTTTCCCTCATCAGTGATATCAGTTTTACTTACAGCAATAGCCACCGGAATCCCTTTAATATTCATCATTGTTAAAAACTTGTCAAGAAGATTAAAGTTAGGTGCAGGTTTAGCACCTGCAAATACTATAAGTGCCTGCTCCGGATTTGCAACTGCAGGACGGATAAGGAAGGACTTTCTATCTTTTATACCTGTAATATTGCCCTTCCTGTTCTCACTATCCAATACCTCAACTTCTGCAATATCACCTACTAACGGCTTTATTCCTTTATTTCTGAACACTCCTCTGGCTCTGCATTCATACACATCTATACCATTATGCACATAGTAGAAACCTGCAATAGCTTTTATTATTCTGCCTTCCATCAGTTCTCAGCCTTATTCCAGTTCTTTATACGCCATACCTTACCGTCATAAACTTCACCGTTTACAATAAGATAGCATACCGCCTCATTGCCGCTTGAGCCTATAATGTCATCAATATGAAGCGGGAAGTCATCATAAGTTAGGCTTCCGGAATAAACTGTGACAGTTTTTCCATCCTGATCCATTTTAACTACTATATCTCCGCTTTCTCCACTCTCTGCAAACGGGTTCTCATCTATCGTAAGAGAAGCAGAGTATGTATAAGTAACAGGCTTAGGACCTTTGCTTATTCCCAGAACTATGGTAGTTCCTGTTTCAGCTTCATTTCCGCCTGCAATATTTTGACTTATAACTTTGCCTTTTTCCACTTCATCATCTTCTTTATATGCTATAGAAACTTTAAAACCTGCTTCACTAAGAATTTTTGTTGCGTCAGCTTCAGTCTTTCCAATTACATTCGGTACAAGAACATTTTTATTTTCAGGACCGCTGCTTATAACAATAGTGATAGTTTCACCTTCTTTTGCCTCACTTCCTATTGCAGGAATTGTTTCAATAACCTTTCCTTCTTCAACCGTATCGCTCGGTTTTTCCTGTGTCTTTACAACAAACTTCATATTTTCAAGAGTGGAAACGGCTGTTTCTTTAGAATTATTCCTTACATCAGGTACCGTTTGGCTATCATCACCCTTGCTTACTATTATGACAACCTCATCATCATTCTTAATCTCTGTACCTTCAGCAGGAATTACATTTATAACATCTTCTTTTTTAAATTCTCTTGAATATTCATGTTTAAATCTGTAATTTACAATCCCTACATCATCAAGAATTGTAACAGCCTCTATAAGTGTATGTCCTTTAATTTCAGGAACTTTTATCATCTTAGGTTTTACAGGTGCTTCTGAAGATATTGATGAGGCGGATGACGACTCAATCTTACTTGAAACTATATTGCTCGAGGAAACTTTTGAACTCTCTTCCCCCTTACCGAACAAATTAAAACCTTTAAACAAAAGTGCTATTACTACCGTAGCAAGTATAACAATAGCTGCAATTCCTCCAAAAAGAATGAGTTTTTCGATCTTAGGATCTATGCTTTCTTCATCATCTTCCGGTAACTCTCTTATATCACGAGGCTCACGCTTTTTTACATTATCTCTCATCCTATTACCCTTTTCAGGGCTAAATCTTCCTTTTTTTATGGCATCCAACTCCTCTCCTGAAATATTTATTGTTGGCGAGTCCGTAACAGCCGCCTGATTAAAACTTACATAATCTCCTTCAGGCTCAGATATTGATTTTCTTAAATCAGCTATGAGTTCTGTAGCTGTAAGGTAGCGGCGTTCAGGTTTTTTCTGCATACATTTCTGTACTATTTTTTCAATGCTTGCGGGTATATCAGGGTCTAACTCCCTAAGAGGCACAGCCTCTTCATTTATATGTAAAAGTGCAACCGAAACTGTATTGTCCGCAGCAAACGGCATCTTGCCCGATATCATTTCATACAGCGTAACTCCAAGAGAATATATATCACTCTTTTCATCTGAATATCCGCCCCTTGCCTGTTCCGGTGAAATATAATGAACGGAACCGACCGCCTGCCCTGCTGCTATAGTGTTGGAGGTAGCCGCTTTTGCTATACCGAAGTCAGTTACCTTTACCTTTCCTTCTTTAGAAATGATAATGTTCTGAGGCTTTATATCTCTGTGGATAATATGATTGGCATGTGCAGCCTCCATACCCTGTGCTATCTGTATTGCTATACCTACCGCATCTTTAAGCTCTAACTTGCCCTTTCTCTCAATAAACTTTTTAAGCGTTATACCTTCAACCAGTTCCATTACTATATAATGTAAGCCTTTATCTTCCCCTACATCATACACATTAACTATGTTAGGATGTGACAAACCGGCTGCCGACTGAGCTTCTCCTCTGAATTTAATTACAAAGTTCTTATCCGAACTATATTCCTCTTTAAGCACCTTTATGGCTACCTGCCTGCTCAACCTATTGTCTACTGCATTGTAAACATCAGCCATTCCGCCTGAACCGACCAAGCTGATAATCTCATAACGCTCACCTATCAATTTGCCTTTATTTAACATTTTACACCTCTATCATAACTACCGTTGCATCATCTTTCCCGCCATTATTCACAGCAGTATCTATTAATATCTTACAAATTTCCGGCACTTCTTTATCCGCTCCGACTATTTCTTCTATGTTTCTTTCATCCATCATGTTTGAAACTCCGTCAGAACACATCAGAATACGAGCTCCCTTTTCAAGTTTGACTTCAAAAAAATCCACTTCTATTTCAGGTTCTGCACCAAGTGCTCTTGTGACCTTATTCTTATGGGGATTAAACCTTGCCTCTTCTTTTTTTATAAGTCCGCTTTTAATCATCTCCTCAACTACAGAATGATCTTCTGTAATCTGTGATAATTTCCCGTTCTGAAAAACATAGAGCCTTGAATCCCCGACATTGGCAATATATAAAATATCATCTTTAATAGTTGATAAGACAACTGTAGTTCCACAGCCTTTCAACTCTTCATCCATTTTGGTTTTATCTCTAATCCCCTCATTTGCCGCCTTTATAGCCGATCTTATTATAGAAATTATTGAATCTCCACTATTTTTAACAATATAATCTTTCACATTTTCTATGCAAAATTTTGAAGCAAAATCACCCCCGTTGTGACCTCCCATTCCATCTGCCACAATGAACAGATTGGAAAACTCACCGACTGCCCCTTCTTCACATAGAAAACAATCCTGATTTACGCTTCTGTTTATTCCGGCTCTAGTTTCAGAAAATGTTTTCATCTATGTGTTCTCCCTTCTATACATATATATGTAATAATTTTTGCTATGCTTCCTAATGACTTTTAATTCTTTAACATCGGCTATCCATATATTCTTTACGAAGCTGCCCGCAGGCTGCATCTATATCCCGTCCCATCTCTTCTCTAATAGTAACATTTATTCCTTTATTTTCAAGTATCTTTTTAAATCTGATTACTCCTTTGGGTGCTGAACTTTTATAAGCCCTTTCCTTAATAGGGTTAATCGGAATTAAATTTACATGACAGTTTTTCCCTTTTAATAATGCCGCCAGTTTTTCAGCATTCTCCGGTGTATCATTTTCACCGTCAATCAGACTGTATTCGTATGATATTCTTCTTCCGGTCTTATTAAAATAATAATCCGTAGCTTCTAAAATTTCCGCTATTGTATATTTATTGGCTATGGGCATTATTCTTCTTCTATCCTCATCAACAGGTGCATGTAAAGATATTGCAAGTGTAATTGCAAATTTTTTGTCAGCTAATCTTTTTATATTTTCTGTAAGCCCGCAGGTAGAAACCGTTATATTTCTCTGACTGATATTTAATCCGTTTTCATCCGTTAAAAGCTCTATAAACTTTATAAGATTTTCAAAATTATCTAACGGTTCTCCCGTACCCATCACAACCACATTACTTACTCTTTCACCTGTTTCCCTCTGAATTGTATATATTTGTGAAAGCATTTCAGAAGGAGCAAGCTGTCTTGAAAGCCCTAAAAGGGTTGATGCACAGAAAGTACAGCCCATTCTGCATCCTACCTGAGAGGATATACAGACTGAATTACCATATCTGTATTTCATAAGCACACTTTCAATAGCATAGCCGTCATAAAGCTTGAATACAAATTTAGATGTATCGCCTGCCGCCGAAACCTTTCTTGCCACTTCTTCCAGTTTGGGAAACGGCAATCTCTCCGATAATTTATCTCGAAGTTTCAACGGAACATTCGTCATCTCATCATAGCCTTTAACAAGTTTCTTATGTATCCATTCATAAATTTGTTTTGCTCTGAATACCGGTTCACCAAGCTCTTTTATTAACTCAGCCACTTCATAGGCGTTTAGACTTACAATATCTTTCCTCAGTTCTGTCAAATTATTCTTCCCTCATAAATTCTGAAATAAAAAAACCGTCCGTACCAAGTTCTCCCGGAAACAACCTCATATATCCCTTTTTTGCTTCCTTTATAAGCCTGTCACCAGCTTTATATTTCATCACACTGTCCCTTATTTTATCCGAAAAATCCACCGGTGAAAAGCCGTTAAATTTTGAAATAAAATTAAAATTCTCCTCATTTTCAAGCTTACTCATCGTACAGGTGGAAAATATAAGATACCCGCCTTTTTTTACATATTTTTTAGCATTTTCTAAAATACCGCATTGAAGCTTTGCCAGTTCTTTTATTTTATTTTTAGTAATATTATATTTTATATCACGCTTTCTGCCCATAATACCAAGCCCTGAACAAGGCAAGTCGCAAATCACTAAATCAAATTTTTCTTCAAATTCCTTATTAAGTACAGTCGCATCGTTTAGCAGTGTACTAACCTTATGAATATTAAGCCTTTTTATATTTTCTTCAATTAAACCTGTTTTTCTTTCAGATATATCACAGGCTATAATCTCTTCTACCTCCGACTTTTCTGCCATAAGTAAAGTCTTGCCCCCCGGAGCCGCACATAAGTCAAGTACCTTTGCATTTAGAGGCAGATTTACAATTTTACCTATAAACTGTGAACTTTCATCCTGAATTATAAAATCCCCGTTTTCAAAGCTTTCTAAAAAATTCAGGCTGTCAAGTTCAAGTATTTTAATGCTTTCAGAAAACACCGTATCCGTACTTACCTTTACTTCTTCCTCATTAAGCTTATTTATAAGTTCTTCCCTTGTAAGCTTTACTTTGTTAACTCTTGCAACGATAGGCTGTTTTTTTTCAAAAGTCATTAATATTTCTTCAGCCTGCACAATACCGTATTCTTTTATAAAATGCTCTATCACCTCTTGCGGCATAGAGTATTTTATTTCAGTATAGCCTATAAAATCTTTTTCCTTATCCGGTAATGTTATATTTGTTTTATTCCTTGCAATATTTCTAAGCAGTCCGTTTACAAAGCCTGAAAGTCCCGCAAGTCCACGCTTTTTACTAAGCTTTACCGCCTCATTAATAGCTGCACTCTCCGGAACTCTGTCCATAAAAAATATCTGATAAACCGATATTTCAACAAGTATTTTTATAATCGGCTTCATCTTCCTTATCGGAGTTTTTGAAAAACTGTTTATTACAAAATCAATATAAATTTTCTTTTCAATAGTTCCCTCATAAAGCCTTGTTATAAAGCTCCTTGAAGTTTTATTTAAATACATATAACTGTCAAGAGTGTCTTTAAGTACGATATGACTTGGTTTTCCGGACTTTAACGACAAAAACATATCAAGCACTGCTTCTCTTTCATTTACTGCCAAATTTGCCTCCAAATTCCTGACCAACCTCAATATCGGTTCCTTTAAGAAAATCTCCCGCAGACATTCTCTTTTTGCCTTCAAGTTGGACTTCAAATACTTCAAGAGCATCTTTCCCGCAGCCGATAACGAAACTGTCTTTACCAATCTTTAATACACTGCCCGCCTTACCGGTTTCAGATATCGGTTTTGCCTTCCATATTTTTAAGGTCTTTTCACCTAAGGCGGTGTATGCAGAAGGCCATGGGTTCATTCCCCTTACAAAACAGTCAAGTTCAACTGCTGTCCTTTTAAAATCTATAAGTCCCATTGTTTTTGTAAGCATTTTAGCATAATCTGTAGGACTTTCACCCTGCTTTTTCGGTATAATACTTCCTTTTTCAAGCCCTTCAAGAGTTTCCAAAAGCACCTCTGCTCCTAGCGGCATAAGCTTATTAAAAAGACTTCCCGATGTTTCATCTTCATTCAACTTAACCTCTTTTTTAATCAGTATATCTCCGGTATCAATCCCTTTGTCCATAAGCATTGAAGTAACTCCGGTTTCTTTTTCGCCGTCAAGTACAGCCCACTGAATAGGTGCCGCTCCTCTATATTTAGGAAGTAAGGAGCCATGTATGTTAATACATCCATATTTTGGAATTTCAAGTATACTT
>CAUTOC010000037.1:0-23193 GCA_963539695.1 uncultured Catonella sp.
AAATTGCGAAGCAATGAAGCTAAGTGTGTTAGTCCTGCCTATATAATAGCCGTCCACGATTGACGAGTGCTTGCACGAAGTCAGAGTGGAAACGGCGAACTATGCGGCATTATCAGCTCCGGCTGTTTAATTGATGGATGATTACAAACAAACATATTAGCCACATGGGATGGGCGATGGTGGCTGTCTTTAATTTGGTATTTAAGTTATCAATTACAATAGAATTTACTTTTTCTTATATTTAGCTAATGTATTATGTCAAGATGGTTAGCATATTTTGCCTACATGAAAGTTTACTTTTGATATAGGTAAATACAGATAACAATTAAAGTTATATTTAATACAAATTTAAAATGCCAGCTTCGAATGATAAATTTCTAAGCGAGCGCATCAGGTTTTTCGTTAGCTTTTTGTGATTATAACATAGCCACTTACAGAAAAACCGTAGCGAGTCTGAAATATTATCATTCGTAGCGTCAACTTTGTGTTATAAATTTAGCTCCACAACTTCCAGTTTGTAGAGTAATTGTATTTACATGACCTGAAAATAATTTTTACCATAGACACAAGTCAATTAGGGAAAGGAGAATAAATGTCCGATTATACAAACATCCATGTTTTTGAAGAATTTACCGAAAATGTGAGTATGGACATAGGTGTGGAAAAACAGCTTTACAGTGCCGAAAGTGAATTCCAGAAAATAGAAGTTTTTCAGTCGCATGAATTTGGCAGATTCCTTATGCTTGACGGAGATATTATCTTCTCCGAGGCAGACGAATTTGTATATAATGAAATGGTAACCCATGTACCTATGTCAGTTCATCCAAATGTAAAAAAAGTGCTTATCATAGGTGGTGGTGACGGCGGTGTAGCCAGAGAGCTTACCGCTTATCCCGAAATTGAACAAATCGAAGTTGTAGAGCCTGACGAGCAAATGGTTGAGGTTTGCAGGGAATTTTTCCCCGATGCGGTTAAGGGCTTTGATGATAAAAGAGTACATATCACACATCAGGACGGACTCCGCTTCCTTAGAGGCAGAAGGGCGGAATACGACCTCATTATAAATGACTCTACAGATCCATTCGGACATACAGAGGGACTTTTCACCAAAGAGTTTTACGGAAGCTGTTATAAGGCACTTAAAGATGACGGAATTATGGTTTACCAGCATGGAAGCCCATTCTTTGACGAGGATGAAGATGCCTTTAGGGCAATGCACAGAAAGGTATATACCAGCTTTCCTATAAGCCGTGTGTATCAGGCACATATACCTACCTGTCCATCAGGATATTGGATGTTTGGCTTTGCCAGCAAAAAATACCATCCTATCACAGATTTTAAACCTGATGAATGGAAAAAAAGAAAACTTAAAACCGAATATTATACCGGTAATCTCCATATAGGAGCATTTATGTTACCTAAATATGTTGAAGATATACTAGAAGAAGAAGAAAATAAAGGAGAAAAATAATGTCAAGATTACTTATTATCGGTTGTGGCGGCGTAGCACAGGTTGCAATCCACAAATGCTGTCAGAACAGCGATGTATTTACTGAAATTTGTATCGCAAGCAAGACCAAGTCAAAATGCGATACTATTAAGGCTGAACTTGAAGGCAAGACTAAAACCGTTATTACTACTGCTGAAATAGATGCTATGGATGTAGCTAAGACAGTAGAGCTTATAAAGAGCTACAAGCCTGATGCAGTTCTTAATGTAGCACTTCCTTATCAGGATCTTGCTATTATGGATGCCTGCCTTCTTGCAAATGTGCACTATATCGACACAGCTAACTACGAGCCTGAGGATACTGAAGAGCCTGAGTGGAAGAAGGCTTATGAAGAGCGTTGCAAAGAAAAAGGATTTTCAGCACTATTTGATTATTCTTATCAGTGGGCTTATGCAGATAAATTTGAGAAAGCAGGACTTACCGCCCTTCTAGGCACAGGATTTGATCCGGGTGTAACCAGTGTATTTGCAGCCTATGCAAAGAAGCATTATTTTGACAGAATAGATACCATAGATATACTAGACTGCAACGGCGGTGACCATGGCTATCCTTTTGCTACTAATTTTAACCCTGAGATTAACCTTCGTGAAGTATCCGCTCCTGGAAGCTACCTTGAAAACGGTAAATGGATAGAAATTCCTGCCATGAGCATTAAGCGTGAGTATAATTTTAAAGAAGTCGGACAGAAAGATATGTACCTTCTTCACCACGAGGAGCTTGAGGCACTTGGCAGAAATATGCCTGAAGTTAAGCGTATCCGTTTCTTTATGACCTTTGGTCAGAGTTACCTCACCCATATGAACTGTCTTGAAAATGTAGGTATGCTCTCTACAACCCCTATCAACTACGAAGGAAAAGATATTGTTCCTATCCAGTTCCTTAAAGCACTTCTTCCTGATCCTGCTTCTCTTGGTCCTCGCACAAAGGGTAAGACAAATATCGGCTGTATCTTCACCGGTGTTAAAGACGGCAAGGAAAAGAGCATTTATATATACAACATCTGCGACCATGAGGAATGCTACAAAGAGGTTGGAAGTCAGGCTGTAAGCTATACAACAGGTGTTCCTGCCATGATTGGCTCTATGCTTGTATTAAACGGTCTTTGGAGAAAACCGGGTGTATATACTACAGATGAGTTTGATCCTGATCCATATATGGAGGCTCTTAATAAATGGGGACTTCCTTGGCAGGTAGAGGAAAATCCTGTACTTGTACCATAATACAGATGTAGAATAAACCATAATACCATTTATGACGAATAACCCAAAATAACCGCTGACTTAATCTTTTAACAAGTCGGCTCAGGTTTTGATGTATAATTTGGTTCTAATAAAGTAAAAAGTTTACTTAATCAGACACAGAGAGGCTTAATTCTCTGTGTCTTTGAATATAAACACATATTATTATCACCTCATAATCACCAGAGCAAAAACCTTTCATCTACTGTTCTTTTTGGAATAAAAGGTCTGTGATATAGGGTGTAAATAATTGGCGAGAAAGGAGTTTATTTTGATTTCAAATAATTACCCTGAATTAAAGAAAGCATTTGCAGAACTTAAAACACCCTGCTACGTTATAGATGAAGCAAAGATAGAAGAAAACTGTAAAATTCTAAAATCGGTAATGGATGAAACCGGTGCTAAAATTTTACTTGCACAGAAAGCATTTTCAGGCTTTTATTTCTATCCACTTATAGGAAAATACCTCTCAGGAGCTACTGCCAGCGGACTTTTTGAGGCAAAACTTGGTGCGGAGGAAATGAAGAAAGAAAATCATATCTTCTCTCCTGCTTATAAGGATGAGGATATGGAGGAAATCACAGGGATTTGTGACCATATAATATTTAACTCTGTAAATCAGCTTAAAAAGTATAAAAAATATTGTATAGATAAAGGTGTAAGCATAGGCATAAGGATAAACCCTGAATTTTCCACTCAGGAAGGGCACGAAATCTATGATCCTTGTGCAAGCGGCAGCAGGCTTGGTATAACCCTTCACACACTTGAAAATGCTATTACAGAGGAAAGTTCACTGTTAGACGGTGTTGATGGGCTTCATTTTCACACACTTTGCGAGCAGGGAGCCGAGCCTTTAAGAGATACTTTAGAGGTTGTATATAAGAATTTTGGTAAATATCTTAAAAATATGAAGTGGCTGAACTTTGGCGGCGGTCATCACATTACTAAAGAAGATTATAACAGAGAGCTTCTTATTAAATGTATCAATGAAACTAAGGCTTTGTTTGATGTAGAAGTGTATCTTGAGCCCGGCGAGGCTGTGGCTCTAAATGCAGGCTACTCTGTAACTACTATACTGGATAAAACTACCTCAGGCGACACTACCAATCTAATTTTAGATATTAGTGCAGCCTGCCATATGCCTGATGTAATAGAAATGCCTTACAAACCACCGCTTTTTACCTCGGGAGAAGCAAATGAAAAGAAATACACCTATAGGCTTGGAAGCTGTACCTGCCTTGCCGGAGATATAATAGGGGATTTTTCTTTTGATGATGAAAAGAATATTGGAGATATGCTTATTTTCGGCGATATGGCTATTTATTCATTTGTAAAGAACAATACTTTTAACGGTATGCCTTTGCCTGATTTGGCTGTGCTTAAAAAGGACGGAAAGGTTGAAAATATTAAAAGCTTTGGGTATGAGGATTTTAAGGAGAGGTTGTCCTAAACGGTTTCTTAGAAACAAAGAGGCTGCCATAGTACAATCTCTCATAGAAATTTCCTATTGCATTAAGAATGTTGACTAATATCAGAAAATTGAGCTGTTGCATAAAGTCAAGTAGTATGTTATATTGTAAGTGAGCAAATGTTACCGCTTGCCGATGGGGCGGGGTATAAATGATTCGGTATGCAAATGTTACCGCTTGCCGATGGGGCGGGGTATAAATGATTCGGTATGCAAATGTTACCGCTTGCCGATGGGGCGGGGTATAAATGATTCGGTATGCAAATCCCTCTGTCAATATGATGGAGGGATTTTTTGGAGGTAAATTTGGAAATTAAGCAAGGATATTCTTATCATATAAAAGATAGTTTCTTTTCAAATGTGCAGGACACATCTTTAATGAGTAACAAGGATGACGGTAATTACCGACCACATTATTATGCAATTAAAGACTCAAAGAATGCAGATATATTTTGGATGATACCAATTAGTTCAAAGGTAGAGAAGTATAAGAAAATACAAAATCATAAGATAAAGAAAAGCAGAAAGTGTATAACAATCGTTATCGGTTTATTTGCCGGTAAGGAAAGAGCTTTTCTAATACAGAATGCTTTTCCTATCAATGCAGCGTATTTAGATCATATCCATACAATTAGTGGAAGCCCGGTTACTATACATAAGAGTTTGGACAGTGAACTTCGTACAAAGCTAAAAGAGGCTATAGCCATAATGAAGAATGGAAAGAAGATATTTTATGCGGATATAGCTAAGATTTTAGAAATTATAAGGCGTTAAGTTCTATGGTATGTCCGAGAAACAGGACAAATTGTTAATAATGGTATGAGTGAAATATTTGTCAATACAGTCAATTATAATGGTTCTAAGACCGCTAAGCTGATGAGATTGTTTACTGTAAATGATGCCCTATAGTATTATAGTAAAAAGCAGAGAATCTCATATTTGACTTTTCTCTGCTTTTTGTTTTTCCGGTAATGGAGCTGAGGGGAGTCGAACCCCTGTCCGAAAACCCATTCATTGTACTTCTACAAGCTTAGCTAATTGTTTTACATTCCCTCCATCAGACTTGAATCAGCACAATCCTGACTTTAGTAGACTCTAATACGCCCATAGCCACGAGCCGCTGACTATGTCGTTTCCTGCTTATTCGATGCCTTAGCCTGCTATGCAGGTATAACAGGTAAGACAGCCGCCATTAGGCAGCGTATGCTAAATTATCTTCAGCGTTTGTATTTAATTTTGGATTTAACGCATTCCTGCGACTTGCTTCTCCAACTTCAAAATTCCCGTCGAAACCGGTACAACCCCGGAATTAAAATTACCCCCTCTCAGGAGGATATATTAAAAAGAGACCGCAGCCATTTAAGACTACGGTCCAAAATCAGCATTTAATTATTCAGCTATAGAAACATTTACTGCTCTAAGCTTACTTGCATTCTTAGGATCGGTTTCTGTCTCAAATGTAACTCTCTGTCCTTCATTAAGAGTTTTGAAACCTTCTACATTAATAGCAGAAAAATGTACAAATACATCATCCCCGCCATTATCATTGGTAATAAATCCGTAGCCCTTCTCTGAGTTAAACCACTTAACTACACCTGTGTTCATTTAGGTATCCTCCTGTAAATAAAAAAATATTAGTTGTGTAATCTTCCAGTTAAAGAGCTTTAAAGCAGATACCTTTTAGTAGTGCTGCGAGCTAACGAACATATTATAAAATTTGAGTTCGACTTTCTTTAAACTTCAAGAATACTATATAATGTTAACATAATCATCATAAAAAGTCAAATACATTAATAACTTACAATGCTTTAAATGACAATAATAATTAATATTTATAATAATCAGTGCTAATATAACTTAAATCAATGTTTCAAGCCTTAAATATTCAGGCAAAAACCCCAAAATACTGCATAGTTTAATATATATTCCCAATTTGTATTTAACCAGATCAACAATATTTCATTTAAATTCCCTTAAACCAAAAACTAAACTCAAGTTTCTGATTATTTTTAATATGATACTCCTTATGAGGTCTTGCACCCCAACTGTCATCTCCGCCTATGCCCATTTGCATTAAATCTACCCTGATTATGGTAAAATGCGGTTTAGGGAGTTCATTAGGATGTGCCGCCTCTTCAAGCTGATTTGGAGTATATGGAAGAGCCGAAAAGCCCATATATCTATCTGTAACCACGGCATTTTCCGCCGTCTTGCTCTCACCTAATGTAGGATCAGTCTGTTTTTCACTTACAAAAAGAAGCCCTCTACCCTTTCTGTCTGTAACTTTTGCAAATCTTACATTTACCTTATGTCCACACTCCTGTGGTACAAGATAAGGTGCTATATTATCTTCTACCTTATTACTAAACATACCTATCTTTGCACCGCTTCTCCTATCCTCATAGGTTTCAGAAAGCCCCGCACCATACCATGTAAGGTGGTCAAAGTCAGCATCAGTCTTAAACATCATACCAAATTCAGGCATATCAAAGTTCTCTTCTTTTGTCTCATAGCTAAGTGTAGTTTTTACAAATCCATTTGCAAATACCTTATAGCTTACCAAGCATTCACTAAGTCCTGCCATTCCAAGTGCATAAGTATAGATTACTTCCACATATCTTTCTACCCCGTTTTTACCGCTGTTATCATTTATTTTGACATCTGTGCATTTGGAATAATCCCCTGCCAGTTTCCATTTTCCATATTCCCTTTGCATGCCGAATCCTCTGTCATTATCTATAGGTGCACGCCAAAAATTAGGGCGAGGCTGGCTTTTAAGAAACTCTACACCTCTTACCTTATAGCTTACAAGCCCACCATACATTTTGGAAAACAATATAGAAAAATATTCACCTTTAACTCCTATATTATAATCTCCCGGTATAAACTCAAGTTTTCCTGAATAAGGCTTAATTTTGGCATTTTCCATAGATGAGGCATACATATAATCATACTTCTCATTCCTTTGAGATATTTTCTTAAAATACTCTGTTTCGGCATTTTTTACTACTGCCTGACCAAAAGCAATTTCATGTCCGCATTCAGCATAATCAGTTTGAGTTTTAAGCCTTACAGAAACTTCTGCTACAAAGTCGCCTTCAAGTTCAGGAACTGTAATAGGTAAGTTATATTCTTTTTCAGTTAACGGTTCTACATTTGTAGAAATTTTCTCTTTTGCATACTCTTTTCCGTCCCTGTAAAGAATTTCGTATACATCAAACTCTGATGTGTCGGTAAAAAGATACTTATTTTTTATCCTTACCTTATCTTTACTTACAAAAAGCTTAATTCCCTGATAATTAAACTTAACTTCCTGCATCTTAGGGGATTCTTCCCTGCCTTTAGCTATAGCTATGCCATTGCCGCTAAAATTGCCGTCATTAGGTCTGTCTCCAAAATCTCCTCCATAAGCCTGAAATTCCTCGCCGTATCTGTCCTTTTTATAAATCGACTGGTCAATATAATCCCAAATAAAACCGCCCTGTGCTCTTGGTTCTTCCTCCGTATACTCAATATACTTATACATAGCTCCGTTTGAATTACCCATAGCATGCACATATTCGCAAAGAATGAATGGCTTAGCGGGAAATTCTTTCAAAAATTCTCTAATTTCAGTTACCGGCGGATACATACGGCTCTCTATGTCAGTACTCTCATCATAACTCCTGTCATGAAATACCCCCTCATAGTGTATAAGCCTTGTATCATCAAGTTTTTTAAAAAGCTTTGACATATTATAAATGACCTTACCGCCGAATGATTCGTTTCCAAGTGACCAAATAATCACACTTGCGTGATTTTTATCCCTATTATAGGTGGATATGGCCCTGTCTAAGAGCATTGGCTCCCATTCTATATGGTCTTTCGGAAGTGAATAATCTTCTCCATGTGCCCCTCTTGCGTCCCAAGTTCCATGTGTTTCCATATTGTTCTCGGCTATCACATAAAGTCCGTATTCATCACAAAGTTCATAGAGATATTCTGTATTTGGATAATGACTGGTTCTTACCGCATTGATATTATTACGCTTCATTGTAATAATATCTTTTTTAATTTCTTCTCTTGTTATCGCCCTGCCGTAAAGCGAACTGAAATCATGCCTGTTAACTCCGTTAAACACTACCCTCTTACCATTAAACAGTATTATCTTATCTTTAATCTCTATTTTTCTAAAACCGACTCTCTCGCTTACAATCTCTGTTAAGTTTCCGTTTTCATCAAAAATTTTAAATATAAGGTTATATAACTCTGGCTTTTCCGCACTCCAAAGCTTAGGCTCACTTATATTAAAGCTTAAACTTATTTTTTCAGAAATATCTTTTTCATCATTTAATATAATTTTACCTTTATATAAAAGCTCTGTTATCAGCTTTCCTCTTCCTTGCAATAAACCCTCTATATTAAGTTCAGCTATTTTAAATGATTCATCTAAAATGGTTTTTACTGTAAAATCATTTATCCTTGTTTTTGGAAGCACATCCACATACACACTTCTGTATATGCCGGAAAATCTAAAGAAATCCTGATCTTCACACCAACTGCCTATATTCCATTTAAATACCATGACAGCAATTTTATTAAGCCCTACCAACACGGACTTAGTTATATCAAAGCTTGTAGCGGTGAAACTGTCTCCTGCATAACCCACATATTCACCATTTACCCAAAGAGCAAAGGCACTTTCCACTCCTTCAAAGGTAATGATAATATCATTGTCTAATGCCTTATCTGAAATATCTATAGTTTTTACATACATACCCACAGGGTTAAACTCCTTTGGTACTTCCGTATGCGATACAGCCTCCACTCCGTCCCATGGATACTGCACATTGGCATATTGAGGTATGTCATAACCCTCCAACTGCATATTGGCAGGCACAGTTATGCTATCCCAGTTTTCACAGCAATATTCTTTTTTATAAAAATCTTTAACCGCCAAATTATAATTCTTCGCATAAGCGAATTTCCAAAGCCCGTCCAAAGAAACTCTAAAGCTTGATTTTCTTTCACTAAGCTCGGTTTCATTTCCATAAGGAATAAATGAAGCCTTTGCAGGTAGAGAATTTTCCTTGAAACAGGATATGTCCTTTATCTTCTCTATGTTAAAGTTCGACATAAGATATATCTCCTTTTTTCTCAATTTAACTCCTTTTCAAAGTGTTTCTTTAATTTTACTCTTTTTTTGATTAATAAACAAGAATACATTTTAAATATATTATTCATCAAAAAATCCCTCTGTCGGTGCGATAGAGGGATTGGAACAGTCTACTTATACTTTTTCACTATTTATCATATTATTAATATTAAATGGTGGCAATACTACACAAATTTCCTCTAAAAATTTCTTGTGTGTCTTAGTTACAAGATTGAAATATGATTCTTGATACGGTAAAACCCCGGAATCTATATCCGAAATATTTTTTTGTATGCAAATATCCAAATCAATATTTTCTGCTGCTGATATCTCCCAAAATTCGTTTTCTGAGGTTATCATCTCTCTCATTGTCATTTTACTTGTAAGAAGTTTAAATATCTTGTCAATATCAGTTTTTACAACAACATATTTATCATTATCAATATCCGTACATAAAGCAACATAATAGCATTCCGTCTCATCTTTACATATAAAATAAACAGGAATATCGTCATAATCGACTAATACCTCAACAAGCATTAATTCTTTTGAATTTATTTTAAAACATAACTCCTTATCCATATTATCACCCTAATTCTCAATATATTTTACAAATTATCTTTTCAAATCCTGAACAAAATTGAATCCGGTCAAATCTGCATTTTCATAAATCCACCAGTTTATATGTGAGTCCTCCTCATCAGTTAACTGTGGTCCACCTTCCTTATATACATAGCCTTCACAAATTTTTTTATTTGGGCGTGGCAAATACATTTTATTTGCTAAAATACGCCTGTCCTGAAATAATGAAGTTCCATAGCAGCAGATATCATCTTTATTTATTCGTTGTCCTCGTTTTTTAATAATACCTTTTTCTAATTCTTCAATATTTGACCGAAAATCATCTCTTCCTATAGGTGTATTATCTGTAATTTCTCGTCTGACACATCTATAAGCTTTTATTTTATCATAATTATATTTTGTTTGTTCAGGAAATTTAAGTTCTTCATTTATCAACCGTTTTTTTAGTATAGCCGGGAACATTGAATACAACTGATTATCTTCATTATTTATATCACACATAAGCTTTACCTTATCAAAATATAATATTTTTATTAGTAACAATATTATTATATCACTTCTCAATACCCCCTTCAAGTCTTTTACTTTTTTCATTTACAACCGCTTTAACTAAAGTCGTTAACTATACAAAAAACAGCCGACAGTTTCCTGTCGACTGCTTTTTATATTTTTACAGTCAGAATATATCTGAGTAAAATATTATTTTGCTTTATTTACAATTACAAACTTACCGAGGTTTGCTGTCTTGAACATAAGCTTGCCATTCTTATATGTAGCCTTAACTCTCTTACCTGTGCTAAGATCCATTACCCAAACAGTCTTAGGTGCTTTTTTAAGATTAACTTTAAGAGTAACTCTAATCTTTGTACCATTTAACTGACTCTCTTTAACAGTCATATTTCCTGCCTTGATGTTAAGAGTGAATACCTGTTTGCTTACAAGCTTGCTGCCCTTTACATTCTTAGCCATTTCACTGGTAGCCTTGAGAGTTACCTTAACAGCCTCTACCGCATCACCTACAACTTTTTTAAGTGCCTTAGCTGTAAATTTAACCTCACCTGACTTAGCTGTTACCTTTAAGCCTGTTTCAAGTGCTTCTGCAATTTTCTCTTCTGAAACTTTTACAGTAGTATTTTTTGTATTCTTAGCTGTTACTAATTCCTTTTTCTCAACTGCAGCACCATTGCCGTCTGACATAGCACCGTCTTTCTTGGTGTCATTCTTCTTGTCATCAGCTTTCTTTGTATCATCCTTCTTTGTATCTGTGCTGCCGCCTGCACTTCCGCCTGCACCGCCACTGCCGCTACCTGAAGGAATTACAGGATTGCTAGGTGAAGAAGGTTTATTTGTTTCTTTCTTGATTTCTATTTCTGCAATCTCAGGTAGCAAATAATTCATTTCTGCTCCTACCTCAACAGCAGCCTTTGTGGCAAAATCTTTATATTGAATTTGATATTTTCCTTCTTTATTGAAAGAATTACTATTTACCATAGTAAACATAGCACCCGCAGATACCGGTCTAACCCGATATTTACCTAAATCAGCACCCATTGCAGCTAAAACTGCACTAGATGAAGCATAAGTAGGCATAAATTTCTTACCATCCTTATCTACAAGACCTATGAAGTTAATTGTTCTCTTGAGGGCGTCATTTCCTACTACCCCAATCATAAATTTACCTACCTTCATAGTAACTTCTACTTCATCATTACTCATTTCAGTAAGTTCCATAGGTGTTTCACCTACATAACCATACTGAACTTTATCTTTATCAGCACCTTCTAATGCCAATGATTTCTTAATATTACCGATAGTAAGTTTCATAGCAGCATTACTTGTAGTTAATGTAATTGCTCCCAAACTTGTAGCATCAAGTTTGTTACTGAGTTTTTTTACAACTACACCGCTCTGAGGGGCTGAATCTAATGTAAATGCAGCCTTTGTAGCAGTTCCTACAAACTCAATTTTCTTTGTTTTATCATCACCTAAAGCAACTACATCGTATGGACCTTCTCCAGGAACAGAAATCTTGCCGTCCTTAGAAGTAACTTTAGTGGAATTTACACCTTTGGTTACCTTGTAATCTCCTTTAACTGTATAGGCACTTCCAGCACTTGCAATAAGCTGATATGAAGCTGCCGCCTGTGTAACAACTGGAGTTTTCTCTTTTTTAATTTCAATCTCTAAACTATTGGTATTCTTCTCTTCTACATAAACAATAACCTTATGACCGGCATCAAGTGCATTTGTCATTACATTATCAGCAACTACTGTACCTGTTCCGTCTAAAGTTAAAGAACCACTACCAGCCTGAAATCTAATCTTTCCTGATTTTGCCTCATCTGCAACAACATTGGTAAACTTAATCTTGTTATCATCAGTTACCTTATATGTTATTTTTTTAAGGTCTTCTACAGTGTAAAGAGCCTTTTTCTGAATTGTTATAGCTTTAGGTGTAGAGGCAAAAACTGCTGTTGCTGAACTTGCTTTCGTTCTAACAGCGTAAGTTTTTTTCTGTCCTTCTCCAACTTTTTCAGCTGTAACAGGAATTAAATAATTTGGACCAGAAACTTCAGCTGATTTCCAGCCTGTAAGAGAATCTCCATCATCAAATGGCCCTGATACTTCACAATACTCAAGGTTAGCATCTGTTGAGCTTATCTGTGCAGCATCATCAGCACTATTAACATTTGCCGGATTTGCACGAGTAAATATTTGCTCTTTACCAAGCACTTTATCTGTAGCTTCAACAGTAGTTTTATCCAAAATTACAAGATGTAAATCATTAATATTTGGAAGTGTAAGTTCAGCAATACCATTATTATTTACTTCTATCTTTTTTGTGCTAGTAATAGCTTCTGAAGATGCAATTCCTTTATTTACTCCAAACCCATAAGTAAATTTATCTGTCAAAATATTTTTTAATGGATGTGCTGTCTCATCATCACTATAAATCTTAATTTTCTTCTCTCCAGTTACTTCAAACCTAACATGTGTAAGCTTGTTGGCTGTATCAGAAATATCAGTAGCTGCTGGTGCAGCCTTCACCACTGTCGCTGTATTAGGCAATGCCACCGGACTTACTGTACCAAGTGCTACTGCTGCTGTGAGCATAAGCACGCCTGTAAAATGTTTCTTTCTCATTTTTGTTCCTCCTAAATTTTGTTTAGTCGTCTTTACCCGAAATTTTTAGGGCAAGCATTTTTTAAACTGCTAGCTGTATTCTAGTCCCCCAGTGTATTTTTGTCAAGTAGTTTAATTTTTTTATTTATATTTTAGGTAAAATAAACCAACTGTTCGCCTGTTTCCGCCCTTTTTAGAGGTTCTTTAGCATAAAGCACTATCCCTTTGCCCTTATAGTCCTTGCAATACTCAAACCTTGCCTCAGCCTCTACATAAACCCAGTCTTTTTGATTAAATTCTAAGGCATTCGGTGCATGACATACAAAACCTATAAATTGCACATCCGCCGCACAGCAGGTCATAGCAAATCTCCCCGGAACCAGCTTATCTGCAGGAAATTTTTTATCTCTGTAGACAAACCCTTTAAACTTCATAGTCTTTCCTTTGTATTTTTCAGGATGATCCATGGCATCTAAATACCACAATCCAAAGTCATCATCCTCTAAATCAATAACTTCCTTATCCGTGTCAAATGGAAGACTTTCTATGTAAGCATCATCAAGATTTCCTTTTTCATCTTCATAAAGAATCTGAGCCTTTCTGTTAAGTGCCTTAATTCTCCTTCTGTAGCCTCCACGAAGCTCTGTATCCGTAACCCTGTTAAATACCACAAGGTCGGCAGGTTTTACCTGCTCCATTACAAAACTTCCCATATTTTGTAAATAACTTTCAAAAGTAGAACCGTCTATAAGATTTATACACTGAACAAGCATCCAGTTTTCAGGAAATTCATCTATAATTTCCTGTGGAATCCACATTCCATTATTTTCAACAATTACTCTGTCCGGATTGTATTTTTTTTCAAGTTTTTTTAGAAATTCCTCAGTTATCTCTTCTTTATTTTCTACTACAACTGTAGACATTTTATTGCGTTTTAAAAGCTTTTCTGAAAGTTCTATTTCTCCCTCTTCACACATAATAAAAAGAGAATTATTGCCGTCTTCAAATTCTCCGCCTTCAAGAGTATCTCTTAAAAATGCGGTTTTCCCGCTCTCAAGCATACCCGTAAACATATATACAGGTATATCTTTTTCCTGAACCATAGTTTCTCCTTAACTAATCCTTCTAAATCCGTTAAACCTCAAAAAGTTTCTCAATTTCATCTTTTTTAAGTCTTCCGCCTATCACACAAAGCTTGCCTGTAACATCAGGTACACCCGCTCTTATTTCAAATTCCCCCGGAGTAAGGTCAAATTCAAGCCATTCGTCACCTTCCGACTGAACTATACCTTTTGCACGAAGAATGATTCCAAGCCCGTTACCCCAAGCGAGAGTATCAAGTATCTTATTGAGAGTTTCCTTAGTAAAATGCTTATGTGTAGTAATACCCCAACTGTCAAATACTTCATCGGCATGGTGATGATGGTGACCGCAGCCACATTTATGTCCTTCTTCGTGGTGGTGGTCGTGGTGATGTCCGCAACCGCACTCGTGTCCTTCTTCGTGGTGGTGGTCGTGATGATGTCCGCAACCACATTTATGTCCCTCTTCGTGATGATGATGTTCACAGTCTTTAAGTTCTTCTTTAGTAAATAATAAATCCTTTACCTCACCTGCCGCCTTCTCCATAGTCGCAAGTATTTGCACTCCTGTAAGATTATCCCAGTCAGTTGTAATAATTACAGCCTTATTATTATGCTCTTTTATTGCAGCTACCGCCTTGTTAAGTTTGTTATCCGATGTCTTTCCTGTGCGGCTTAAAACTATGGTATTTGCATTTTCAATCTGGTCGTTAAAAAATTCACCGAAGTTTTTCATATACATTGTAGTCTTACCTGCGTCGGCTACTGCAATAAAACTGTTTAAAACTACAGTTTCAAAATCTTTCTTAACATCCGTTACAGCCTTAATTACATCCGAAAGCTTACCTACTCCTGAAGGTTCTATTATTATTCTGTCAGGCTCATACTTTGTAATTACATCCTTTAATGCCGCACCAAAATCGCCAACTAAAGTACAGCAGATACAGCCCGAATTCATTTCTGTAATTTCTATTCCCGCTTCCCTTAAAAAACCTCCGTCTATACCTATCTCACCAAACTCATTTTCAATAAGCACTACCTTTTCACCTGACAGTGCCTCTTTAATAAGCTTCTTGATGAGAGTTGTTTTTCCTGCACCAAGAAAGCCTGAAATTATATCTATTTTAGTCATTCTCTTTTCTTCCTTTCATAGCTGTTTTAAGATTAGTTACCGAAAACTAACCGAATAGCCACTATCTTACCACAATGAATTTTTAATTTCAACTTTTAGATGAGGTCAAGTTTTTTAAGCACATATTCAAATTTTTCCGTGTCAAGCGGCTTATTTGCATAACCGTCACAGCCGAGTTCAAATGCTCCGTCTACATAATTCATATCGCTAAGTGCAGAAACCATGATTATTTTAGGGCTTTTATCTTCAGTAAGCTGTAACCTCTTCTCCGCCTCCCTTATCCTATACAGTGCCTCTATTCCGTCTGTTCCGGGCATCATTATATCTAAACAGATTAAATCATAATATTCTCCGTCCTCCGCTGCAAACTCAAAAGCAGCCACAGCCTCTTCTCCGTTTACTGTCGCATCTACTTCGCCGTATTTGCTCAAAAAACTTATTCCGAACTTTCTGCTGGCATAATCATCTTCGGCAAGTAAAATTCTCATGTCATCCTCCTTATTATTCAGAAATGTGGTCGTATGGCAGTTCAATATCCACTTCTGTTCCTTCAGCTTCTTTGCTTTTAAGTACAACTCTGCCATTTATTTCTTCAATCAGATGAGCAACCTGATCAAGTCCTACTCCTCTTCCTGAATAATCACCAATGGTTTTTCTTGTCGTAAATCCTGTCATAAATGGTATTTTGAGTATGTCTTCCATACTGTAGCTTTCTTTAGGATTAAGCAATATCCCCTTCATTTCAGCAGCTTTAAGTATTTTGTCCGGATTAATGCCCACACCGTCATCTGAAAAATGAATTTCTATTCCTTTAAATTTATCAGATTTAATAAATTCAAGAGTTATATGTCCTTCTGTGCTTTTTCCTGCCTTCATCCTTGCCGCAGGAGTTTCCAAGCCATGATCCACCGCATTTCTTATAAGGTGGGTAAGAGCCTTTGAGAGGTTACCCGTCTTATATTTTTCAATATGAAGTGTATGCTCCTCATTTTCAAGTCCCTTTACTTCAAATTCAGCCTTTTTGCCCGTATGTTTCAGCAAATCCTTAGCGGCAAGCTTTGCCTTAGATGCAACCATAGAAAAATCAGTCATCCTCGCATCCATAACCCAAGCCTTTATTCCGTGTGCAAGCCTGTCAATCTCTTCCACCATATCATCTTTATATACCTGCTTTAATTCATCCATTACATTTTCAAGTCTTACACTTAATTTTCTTATTTCTTCCATTTTATCATCTGTAATGTTGAAATTAATCAATCTGCTTTTAAGTGAAGTTAAAATTTCAGTAGGTGATTTCGGCTTGACAAGTCCGTCTTCCGATTTTTTGGCTTCATCTAACAAAATTCCGTCAAATACTCCTTTAGTAGGCGAAACTATATCTGCTGCACTTTCCGCTTTTCGCGGTATGTAGTATTGCTTACGCCTTGCAGGGACAGATGTCGGAAGTTTATTAAAGCCCACTACTCCCGTATCCATTTGGTCAATCAGTTCTATAATCTCACTATTGTCGCCGTCCACTCTTTCATTGTGTGTAAGTTTATACAGTTCACTATGGATAAATTCAGAATAAGCGGCAAGAACATCCTTAAAAGGTTCAAAGTCGGGACGCTCCGCCCTCACATCCCTGTAACAATCAAGAAGTTTCTCAAGCTTACCGCTTACCTGTGCAATACCGTCAAAAAGCAGCATACTTGAATCTCTTCTGATTATGCGTACCAGTTTAGACAGCTCTACTATAAGTTCTCTTCCAAAATCTCCCTCGTTTACTCCTTCAATCATATATTTATCAAATGCACTGATTGAGTCTCCGGCTTCATTTGCAAATATTTCAATAATCGGTTCTTTTTTTGCAACTCCCAAATTCAATTCCTCCTAATCCCACTCTGTATCTTAAAAAATATATCTACTATACTCGGATCAAAACTCTTCCCCGACTCCTCTTTAATTATATCAAGAGCCTCTTCATGTGTATAGGCATCTCTATAACATTTATCTCTTGTAAGTGTATCATATACATCAACCAAAGAAAATATTCTGGCTGAAATCGGTATACTTTTACCTTTCAGTCCCTTGGGATAACCTGTCCCGTCCCATTTCTCATGATGATAATACGCAATATCTATTGCCATACCTAAGTATCTGCTAAACTCATTATGGCTGTAAACCTCGGTAAGCGTTCTTGCACCTATCTCCGCATGTGTTTTCATCACAATCATTTCATCCGATGTAAGTTTCCCTTTTTTTAGTAAAATTCTGTCGCTGATTGTAAGTGTGCCTATATCATGAAGCGGGGCGGCAAGTCCTATATCTTCTATAAAGTTATTGCTTATATACTTTTCATATTCAGGGGACAGTTGCAAGCTTTGGGCTAAAAATGCCGAATTTGCCGACACATTAAGCATGTGTGTGCCTGTAGGGTCTTCTCTTGATTCTGCAAGCCTTACAAGCCCATAAATAAGGTATCTTTGGTCATCTGTAATTTTGGCTATCTGAGTATTCATCATCCTGTGAAGTCTTTTGTTATATTCCTCAAGTTCACGCTGCATAACCAAATTTTTTATCTGTGTATTAATTCTAAGCTTTACTTCATCAAAATCAAAAGGTTTTACTATAAAATCAACCGCACCTGCATTATAGCCTTTTTTTCTCGAGTTCGCATCTCCCATAGCCGATATAAAGATTATCGGAATATCTGCCGTTTTCGGATTTGCTTTCAACATCTCACAAAATTCATATCCGTCAATATCAGGCATTGAGATATCCGACAAAATAAGATCCGGCAGTAATGCGTTTATAGCTTCCATAGCCTGTTTTACATTTTGGACGGGTCTTGCTATAAAGCCTGCCTGCTTTACTATATCGGACATTACCGCAAGGCTTGTAAGCACATCATCTACAATAAGAATATTAGTTTTCATATTTTCTCCGCCTTTTAAAAACCGAGTTCAGCAAGTTTTCCTTTAAATATGTTATATTGTGCTATAGCTTTATCATGGTCACCACGCCTGATAATTAATTCCAGCCTGAACGCCTCCTTTTTTAGGTGTTGTTCAGATTCATTGTCGGAAATCAGATTTTTTACCACGCTTGCAAAATTTTCCGCCTTTTCCCAGTTTTCAAGCTCTATACATATAAACAGCTTTTCAAGAGCCGAATTAATCTCCCTTATGTTTTCACTTGTCCCAAACTGATATATTTTATCCGAGTTTGCTGTAAGTTTCCAGTCTGTCGTGCTTTCTCCTGCATAATTTGAATCTTCTTCCGACTCGGAATACTGTCCGTTTCCTTCATACACAAAGTTTCCGCTTGGTATTTCTACTCCTGTAGTTTCTTCTGCCTTATCGCTCTTTTTAAGAATTACATTAAATGAAAATGAACTTCCTTTCCCTGCCTCACTCTCAACCTTAATACCGCCTCCCATAAGCTCTACAAGTTTTTTGGTTATAGAAAGCCCAAGTCCTGTGCCGCCAAACTTCCTTGTAGTAGAAGCATCTACCTGTGAAAACTTTTTAAACAGCTTATCCATATTTTCTTTTGCTATACCGATTCCCGTATCCACAACCATGAAAAAAAGTTCTACAAAGTCATCTTCTTCACGAATAAGAGAGGCTTCCACTGCTATATGTCCTATTGTGGTAAATTTTACAGCATTACTTATGAGGTTGTTAAAAATTTGCGTAAGCCTCAACTCATCTCCAATCAGATACTTAGGTATATCATCACCTATATGTACCAATAATTTCAAGCCTTTTTCATTTACAAGAGTTACATTAAATGCCATTACATTATTTAAAAACTCTCTGAAAGAAAATGCTTTATTTTCAAGTACAAGCTTGTCCGATTCCATTTTGGAAAAATCAAGCAAGTCATTTATTATCTTTGACATATTTACACAACAAGTCTCAATTATACCGACCGTTTCAAGTTGATAAGAATTAAGTTCAGTATTTAACAAATTTTTTGCCATACCTTGAATACCGTTGACCGGAGTTCTTAATTCATGGGTTATGTTTGACACAAATTCCGTTTTGTATTTTAATTCTGATTTCAGTTCTTCTTTACAGGCGGTAAGTTCCCTTGCCATATTTCTATTTTCTGTTTGGTCTGTAGCAAATACAATGAATTTATCATCTCCAAAAGCGGTTATTTTAACATCTGCCGGAAAGCAGGTTTCGTTTTTCCTGTATATATCGGTTTCAATATGTTCAAGCAGTTTTGTTGCCTGCAATTTAAGGTTCGGAAAACACAACTCAAAATTTCCAACCTTCTCACCCAACATATAGCCAAGGCTTTCCTTTGCTTTATTAGAGCAGTCAATGAAACTTCCGTCACTACCGAAAACAATGACGAGTTCAAGGCATTCTTCTTTGAGAATCCTAAAAAACTCCATATCAACCTTCATAATCTACCCCGCTATACACATTTTGTGTAAGTTAAATTTAAATTTTATTATTTAGCATTTTATTATTTGACATTTCACTAATAAAACTATATATTATTATTATGTCGTTTTTATAATTTTAGATTTCATCAACCGTGGATTGCTTTTATACATTTACTGTAGCAATCTTACAAACATTTATTACAGGAGGTAACAGATGAATTTTCATTTAAGACTTAAACAGCTTCGCCAAAAACAAGGACTTACTCAAGGTGAACTGGCAAAAATATTGGGTTTGAAGCCTACAGCAATCTCAAACTATGAATCCAACAGAAACGAGCCTTCCTTCGACAAACTCATAGCATTATCTAAAGAGTTTGATGTCACCTGCGACTATCTGCTCGGCATATCCGATTCAGCCCTTCCTATAGGTGGCGAAATTCTTGATAAAGAAATTGTAGATTTCTTTTTAATATATCAGCAGTTAATGCCTGAGAGTGCCGCATCTATAAGAGATTATGCACAATATCTGCTTGAAAAACAGGAAAACAAAAAGAACCGTAAGTAAATTTCAGTTGATTCCGCTTGTGCCGAATCCTCCTCTGTCTTTGTTTTCAAGCGAAGGTACTTCAAGGAATTTTATCTCAGGCTGATGTTTCATTATCCGGAATTGGCAGAGTCTGTCGCCTATGTGTACTTCCGTGTCACGCATCGCAAGGGCCGGCCATTTCCACTCATCAGCATCTCCTTTATAACTTTCATCTATAACCCCCATGTGGTTGGTCTGAATAAGCCCGAAATTCTTATAAGTGGAGCTTCTTGGAACTACATGAGCTTCATAGCCCTTAGGCAGTTCCATAGCCACTCCCAATCTTATAAGTCTAAATTCACCTTTCTTCATTGTTACATTTTCTGCAACTCTTAAATCTATCCAATCAGAATTGCCCGCAATATAACCAAGTTTTTCGATTTCCTCTGAGAAATATTTAATTTTTATTGTTTCCATTTATCTATACTCCTAAGGCTCTAAGTCTTCTCCTTGCCTCTACCGCTCTCTGTGTATTTCCATGTTCATTTATTACCTTATTATACCATTCAGCCGCATTTTTCTTATCTAACATCCTGTCATAGCACCTTCCTGTAAAGTAGATGGAATCTACATTTGCAGGGTTCATTTTTAAGGAAGTTTCAAAGCTTTTTAAGGCATCTTCAAACTTTCCTCTGTTGTAAGCATTGTAACCTTCCTGAAATAATTTTATGGACTGCTCTTCAAAAATTTTTGCAGAAAGCTGATTATAGAGGTTTAAAAGGTTTTTATCTTTAAGCCCCGCCTTATCTACACTTAGCAGAGTTTCCGCAGCCTTTGCCTTATCTTCCATTGTATAATAAGCTGCCGCCTCTACTAACGAGCCGTATTCATCGGTTTCAGGCTCTTTAGTTTTTTCTGAGAGCTGCTTAACTTTTGATGTTAAAGTTTCTACCTTTTTTTTCAGTTCCGCATTTTCACTTGTCATAGAATCAAATTCTGCATTGGTTTTTGCCATAGTTTCATTTAAGCCTACTATCTCAGCATTTTTATTTTCAACAGACTTTGCCCTTATACCGGGAACTATTGCAATCATAAAAAATGCCATTCCAAGCACTATTCCAAGCAACAAATTAATCCAAGGCAGTATTCCATGCTTATTTTCCCTATAAGTTCCGACAGGTGCAAATGATTCCCTTGCATTTAACACAAGCTTGTTTGCATCCGTATCCTCAGTTTTATCTTCACCTATATTTTTATCATTAATCTCATTAAGGTAAAGGATTGCAGACGGATTCATCACATCTATTTTAAATATCATTTTAAGATATTTTTTAGCCTGTATAAGCTCACCTGTTTTAATACTTAAAAGTCCTAAAAGCTGTAATGCTTTAATATGGTTACCATTTAAGGATATAAGTTTTTTAAGCTGGATAATAGCCAAGTCATAACTGCCCGATTTTGCAAGCTTTAGGGCTGCATTATACTTTTTTATAACTCTCTCGGCGGTATCAAGCCTTGTAGGATCGTTTTGAAAATATGACAGATACTCTGTCGCAAGATTATTTTCAGACTGAAAGTGACTGCTTATAATCCATTCACCAAGTGCATTAACAATCTCTCCCATTTCACTATATATAAGTCCCAATAAATTTCTTGCATCGGTATTTCTTTTATTTATTTTAAGACTGTTTTGAAGACTTACGGCAGCACCCGATAAATCCCTTGCTTTCGCCTTTTCAAGCCCTTCATTATAACATCTGTTTGAAACTTTATATAGTCTTTTAAATGATTTTATATTACTGCCGCATTTTTCACAGTTATTTCCGGTCGTGAGTTTTTCATTACAATATGGGCACTGCATACTTTACCTCATCTCTCCTGTCTCTCTAAGCACTTCCTTAATCAAATCAGCCACATCCGATACATCATTATGTCTTATTACATCCGCTACTTCTTCGATCTCACGGCTTGGCTGAAATTTTTCAAGTTCCTTCTCAAAATCCAACATAATATCTCCCTTCAAATTATCACACTTTAAACCAAAAATATGGTATGAAACACAGATTTATGTATTAAAATCATACCACATTTTGTGGGCTTAGTGAACTACCCATAGTCTAAAGCCTATGGGCTTCCTGCTTCGCTGACCTCGTAACCTACTATCTCCACAGGCGTTAATTCGGGTAGTCCCTACCCTATATTTTTTATTACGCTATTTGTCTTAATCCTTCTGCTAATATATTCTTTGCGGCATTGACATCTCTATCGTGTATTTCCCCACAATTTGGACATTTCCATTGCCTTACGGATAAATCTTTTGTTTTCTTATTTTGGCAACCACAACAAGAACATAACTGACTACTTGCGTAAAAACTATCTACCTTAACATATATTCTGTTGTTCCACTTTGCTTTATACTCCAGCTGTCTTGTAAGCTCATACCATGAAACATCACTTATAGGCTTAGCCAATTTATGGTTTTTTACCATATTTTTTATCTGCAAGTTTTCTGAAACAATCACTTGGTTTTCGCTTATTATTTCGTTTGAAATCTTATGAAGATAATCTTTTCCGGTATTTGTTATTTTCTCATGGCATAATGCTATTTGCTTTCTTTTTTTCTGATAGTTCCTGCTCCCTTTTATTTTATGTGCAAGCTGTCTTTGCAATTTTGTAAGATTTCTCTCATACTTCTTTATTGTCTTTGGATTTTCGTATTTTCTCCCATCTGATGTAATACACAAATCCTTTATCCCCAAATCTAAACCTATTTTACCTCTTGTCTCCTGCTTTTTTACATACTCTGTTTCTACTAAGATTGCTACATAATACTTTCCACTCGGCAGTTGTGATATAGTTGCCGATTTTATTTGCCCAGCAAAATTCCTATGAATTTTTGCTTTCATCTCTTTTAACTTTGGCAATTTGATTTTTCCATTATCAAAATCTAAAGCGATATTTCCATTTGTAAAATTAGTTGTGTAGGATTTATGCCTATCGTGTTTACTCTTAAA
>CAUTOC010000038.1:0-22933 GCA_963539695.1 uncultured Catonella sp.
AACATTCAGCTTACCTGCCCTTCTAGCCTTGATTTTCTATATATTGCTTTAACATTTCTTCAGAAATACCTCCTACGCTACAAGTAAAATATCCATCCGTCCAAATGTATGTTCTTTCCAAAAATGATTCTTAATATAGTCTATATGCCTTTTCCGTATATGATATGTTGTACAGCTCTTAATTAGATTAACCACTTTGCTTATTGATATAGTAGGCTCAGTTTCTATCATATAGTGTATATGGTCTTTGTCTGTTTCCATATATTTTATGATTATATTATGCTTCTTGCATATCTCATAAGAAAACTGCTTGATATCATCCGACATTGATTTCGGCACTAATAATTTCTTTCTATACTTGCATACAAAAATAATGTGATACTGCAATAAATACTTATGCCTATTCTTTGATTTCCACGCTCCCATAATACCAGTTATTATACCACTAAATCATAATTTTTGCTACCTTAACCCACCGTCTAAAGCCAGTGGGATTGCGGTAGCTTTATTTTTCAACTTCTATTACCGAGTCAATTAAGACTTTTACCATATTTTCAGCTTCTTCTATGGTTACATTTGCCGGCTGGGCACCTGCTACCGAATGGTGACCCCCTCCTCCTATTTTTTCCATTAATGTCTGCACATTAAACTCATCAATAGAGCGTGCCGATATATAAATTTCATTTTCACAAGGTGTAAATACAAAGGAGGCTTTTACATTTGAAATTCCCATTAATTCATTTGCTACCTTTGCACCGAGGATAACACGGTTCTTATCTTTAATATCCCCTTCAGTATTTCTTGCAAAAGCAAAACTGCCCCTATATATTTCGGTAATACTTGCTATCTTTGCCTTTAACTTAAATTCATCCATTTCAGTTCTAAATTCTTTTCTTATTTTAGTTACATCTGCACCGTTTCTTCTAAGAAAAGCCGCCGCATCAAATGTTCTTGCTCCTGTTTTGGTAAGGAAATTATTGGTATCTATCATGATTCCCGAATACATAGCTGCCGCCTCCGTAGGAGTTATCTTAACATCAGCATCTATGTACTGTAGTATCTCTGCAACCAGCTCACATGAAGATGAAGCATACTCCTCAATATATGACAATACGGTATTATTAATAAGGTTATCTCCCTGTCTGTGGTGGTCAAGCAACACTATGGTATTTACCTGATTTAACAGCTCCTCACATTCTACAAACTTACGATTGTTTACATCCACAACTACAAGCATAGTATCCTTATCTACCATACTTAATGCCTTTTCTCCGGTAACAAACAATTCAACGCCATTTTCTGAGGTAGCCTTCATCCTTTCTATAGTAGGGGCTATGGAAGTTGAAATATCATTTATTACAATATGTGCCTCGGTATTAAATGTCCGACAAATTCGGTAAACTCCGATAGCCGCACCTATAGCATCCGTATCGCTGTTTTTATGCCCCATAATCAGCACATTATCATTTGCCTCTATAAGTTCGCTTAAAGCATGTGCTTTCACGCGTGCCTTGACTCTGCCGTTATCGCCTGTACGCTGGCTTTTTCCTCCAAAATAGCTTATATTATTCTTTTCCTTAATTACCACCTGATCTCCGCCACGCCCCAATGCCATATCAATAGCGGCTCTTGCATAGTTTGAAGACTGTGCATAAGACTCTGTGGAAATACCGATACCGAAAGAGAGGGTAATAGCCATAGTATTTCCTATGTTTACTCCTTTTACCTCATCAAGTATGGCAAATCTGTCATTTTTAAGCTTATCCAAATATTTATTTTTAAAAATAATTATATATTTATCCTTTTCAAGCTTTTTAGTAACGGCATCTATGCCCTGTGTAAACTTGGTCAGCTTTCTTTCAACTAAAGCCGCTAAGAGCGAACGCTTTACTTCATCTACACTCTCAAGGGCTTCCTCATAATTGTCTATATACAAAAGCCCCATTATCATTCTATTTTCGTTATTTTCTCTTAATAACCTGTTTATTTCGGTTATGTCATAGAAAAACACTGAAATTCCGCCTCCTTGAGACACTTCCGCATTCCTTCTAAAAACTACCCTATATTCCCTGTCATCTTTATTAACAGTTTCTTCTATATCATGGTCCTCCAACTTATGAAGTGCATTTTCAAATTCCGGAAAAATATTTAAAATAGATTTCCTGTCTACATTATCTGAATTGGAAATATCGTAAAACGCATTATTACACCAATGTATATAGCCTCTCTCATCCACTATGGCATAGGGTACTTCCATTTCATTAAGCCTTGCCGCTTCAGTCTTTGCAATTTTCATAGCATATTGTACCAGTTCTGTATTAAACCCGACTTTTCCAAATACATATATTATTATCGCCAAAATAATATAGACTAAAAGAAAACATGATATGATAATGGCAGCATCAGAATTAATCATATAAATTGCCACATTCATCGCTATAAGGATTGCACACAAAACTACAGGCCAAGCAAAATAAAATCTTAGCCTGCCTGAAATCCCCTGTTTATTCGGTTTATCAACTTTCACAATCTCATCCTTCCTTGTCTGTAAACAGACTGTTATCTTTTTAATTTTTATTAATTATAATTTTTAAAATAATATATGGTTAAAATATAACACAAATAACATTTTTTTTCTACTGTCAGGTTGTTATATACTTTTAATCCTAAAAAACCCCTCCCTAAAGGGAGGGGTAGGAACTAAGCTGTACCAAACAGCTATTTAATTTTAATGATTATGATTAGTGCCTTTTTTTCTTGAATACAAGACCTAGACCCATAAGTCCCATTCCGATAATTCCTAAGAAATCTACAGGTGTTCCACCGGTCTTTGGAAGTGTTGCATTTCCCTGAGGAGTGCCGTCTTTTTCGATTTCAACAGAACCTTGAGGAGTGCTGTCATCATCAATGTCTATATCATCGTCAACTTCAACAAAACCGTCCTCATTTTCATCTTCTGTATCAGCTTCGTCTTCTGTATCATCGTCTGTATCAACAACATTATTATCTATGTTAGCACTTCCCTGAGGTGTGGTATCTTCAGGAATATCCACGGTATTGGTGCCATTGTCAGGCTCTTTAGGAACTGTAGGAACTACAGGCTCGCCGTTGTTGCCTCCGTTATTTCCGCCGTTATTTCCGCCGTTATTTCCTCCGTTATTGCCACCATTATTGCCTCCATTGTTTCCGCCGTTATTGCCTCCGTTATTGCCACCGTTGTTGTCACCATTATTACCGCCGTTATTTCCACCATTATTGCCGCCGTTGTTGGAATCAGCTTCATAAGTATTGGTAATAACTATTCTCTTATCTCCGTTTGTACCGTTTTCTTTAATGGAAACCTTATATGTTCCGCCGCTTACCTTTACGGAATAGTTGCTTGTTTCTTCTTTTTTAGGTGTATATTCTGCCTTAGTTTCTCCAATTTCTGTTTCAAAAACATAGTATATAATTGGATTTCCGCTTCTGTCAAACTTATACAAATTCTTAAAAGCTACAGTGTTCCAGTTGTTATCTGTTCCATCCAATACTACTTCTTTACCTGTTGGAGTAACATTATCATTCTCAACCTGATATAAGGCAAACTTAGCCTTAACTTTAGATGTATCCGGCAGCCATTCTTTGACCGCGTAAACATCAATCATCGAAACATCGTTTGTAATAGTAACATTTTCAGTTCCATTACCGCTAATCTTAACATTGTAATTAGCAATCTGATAGCTTTCCGGCTTGCTAATCAATTTAGCATAATTTTCATCACTTATTTCTACGCCGTTTACTTCAATTTCAAATACATAATATTTAAGTTCTTCACCATATTCATCCTGCTTAGGTAAATTCTCAAACTTATAAGTCCATGAATTATCCTTGTTTAATTCCACATAAGGCATACCCTCGGCAAGGTTGAAATTTCCGTCCTTATCTTCTGTAAATAATGCAGCCTTAACAGGAAGTCTGTCACTTTCAGGTGTTGTATCTGTCCATTCTTTCTTTACAGTTACTGAAGTAATTTCATCGGCAGCAAATATATCCTTGTGTTTATTCAAGATATAAATTATATCTTTACCCATCCTGTCAACATTTACAGTATAATCGCCTATTACATAATCAGTGCCGTACATATACTGTGTAAAAAATGTATCATCCGCTAATTCATCGTCACCTATCTTAGTTTCAAACGCATAATACTCAATCTCTTCAGGTAAATCATCCTGAGGATCTATATATCTAGGAACAATCACTTCAGCCTGCCAGTCGTTAGCTGATGTTAAAGTTACTTCTTTATCAGCCTTAATCAATTTTCCTTCATTGTCAATCTTAAAGAATTTTACAACAACATCTTTCTTTTTATCCTTAGATGTTCTGCCCCAATTCTTTACAACCTTTATTTTACGCTGACTTTGGTCATCAGGCTGTTTAATCTCTCTAGCACTGTTATTTATAGCTATAGTACCGGAACTTGTTATGTTCTTAGCTCCGCTTATGGTAATCTTAAATGCCTTATAAGAATAAACTAAATTTCCGTTTTTATCTTCTACAAAATCTTCAAGGATTTTAATTTCTTCACCATTTATTCCGGTTTCAAATACTGAATATTTAATTTCTTCATCGCCGTCATAAAGAGGCAGATCACCTGAAGTCCATTCCCAATTATTTTCCTCATTAAGCATTGCCGCTATTACATATTTTCCTGTTATTTTAATCTTAACGGACTGTTTTGCAATTTCAGGAATTTCAGGATCCCACTTCTTTTCAACTTTAATTTTGATAAGTTCGGTATTGGTGATATTGCCGTTATTATCGTATGAAACTCTGTACTTTCTGTCACCAAAAACTACTTTGTCGCCTTCACTTAGAGGTTTATTATCAGGGTCAAGTTCTCTTATTACATAAGTATTCTCAATATCCTTACCGTTTTCATCTGTAAAGCTGATATTGCTAAATGTTACTTTTCTCTCATTATTGTTATTTGCAACCGCTTTAACATTATTATAATTTGTTTTTTCCAATTCACCTGATGCAGTCTTTCGGAAAAGTCCAAATTCCGCATCTTCCAAAACCTGACCTTTCCAAGTCTTGGTTACTTCTATTATTCCCTCTGTTACATCAGTGTTAGTGAAATTGAAAGTATTTCCTTCATTTGTACGCTCTACCCTATAAGTACGGTTTCCTAATTTAACTGTTTTTCCGCTTTCTACAGGGTTTGCACTGTCATCAAGACCGTCCATCTCTTTAATCTCGTATGTGATTTTACTTCCGTCAGCTCTGTATTCAGGTAACGGATCAGTGATGAATTTACGAGTCCATACCGTACCTGTAGGTCCCTGAAGCTCATCAGCTTTAGTCAGTGTAACTATATCACCAATCTTATTGCCCTTATCATCATACAAACCAAAAGCAACATTATCTTTATAGTCAGACTTCCAATATTTATTTATTGTAAATGTGCTGTCCTGTTCACTTGTTACTTTGGTATTCTTAAAAGTCAATGTTCTGTCAAAAAGATCATTTCCGGTCTCATCAGTAAACTTAGCTTTCTGCTCTCCCTGCTCAACTTGATATCCGTCTATTTTATTCTCTGTAACTTTGTATTCAATAGCGTTTCCACTCTCATCATATACAGGAAGAGTGAAAGTTCTAGTCCATGTATCGGCTACAGGAGAAGCATTATCCTTAGTCAGCTTAAATTCTATTCCGTCAGGATTTGGAAGAACGGTGAATGTAACTGCTGTGCCTTCTGCAGGTGAACCTATCCACTTTTTCTCTATTGTAAGTGTTTTCATAATACGGGTATTTGTAAATTCTGCCTTATCCCCGTTTTTTGTTACTGTTACGCCGTTTGCAGGAGTTGAAACATAACCCCTAATTCCCTCTTCTGTCACCTGATATTTAGCAAGTGTACCGTCATCATTGTATTTACGAAGAGATACGGTCTTATCCCAAGCAGCTGGAGTTAAAGTTATCTCCATATCTGCAATACCGGTATTGTTTCCGATACTTGCAATCTTAAACTTGGCGGACTTTCCTTCTCCATCTACCCATTTTTTACTAACGGTTACATTTATAGTATCTGTTTTAAGCTTAGTATAAGTATTGGTGATAGTAGCATTACCGTTGTTATCATAAGCTACATCTGATTTAAATACATTACCGTTCAGCTCAATTTCATTATTTCCATTTACACCATTTTCCTTAACCGTATAAGCGATAACTTCACCGGATTCGGTCATTTCAGGTAAATCTGTAAAAACAATTTTGCTATTCTGATTATTTAATGTTATTTTTTCTGTCTTAGTAATGACTTCATTGTTATTTACTTTTCCTGAAAGAACTACTTCTACATCAGTCTTTAATGAGTCAGGAGTATCTTTCCACTCTTTAGTAACTTCAATGCTCTTTATATTTCTTTTATTAGTGAAAACTGCTTCAGTATTTTTAGCACTTACTTCAATACCATTTGCACTATTTAAAGTAAATCCTTTTACTTCTTTTTCAGTTACATTATAAGTTAACTCATTACCGTCATTATCATACTGTGGAAGTGGAAGTTCTTTTTTCCATTCAGCAGCTCCATTAAATTCATTCTTTGATAATGTAATCTCTCCCGTATCACCGATTTTAAATGTAACCTCATCACCAACTCCGCCTTCCCACTTCTTTATCAAAGTAGCGATAAAAGTTTTATCCTGTGGATTGGAGCATTCATTTGATATAGTGATTTCAGTTCCATTTTGTGTATAGCTTACCTTAAAATCAAATCCATCATTTTTTAATATATTGCCATTTTCTACAGCATTTCCGTCTGCATCCAACTCTTTAGCTGTATATTCAATTTTATTTCCTGCATCATCATATAAAGCCAAATTATTAAACTCTGTTTCACTACTTCCCTTAGCTATGGTATTTTTTCCGTTTGCAACCGGCTTATTATTTGCATAAAGCTGTACATCTACATCAAATTTTAATACATCAGGTGTTTTTACCCAATTCTTTTTAACTTTAAGTACAGTTGTTTCGGTATTTTTATTTTTAATTGTGTAGATACGGTCGCCGGTACTATCTTTCTTTTCATCCTTAGATATCTGCTTATAGCTATTACTTTGATTTTCCTCTATACTGTAGTCAACCTCTTTACCATTTTCATATTTTGGTAAATTGTCAAGTTTTCCTTTCCAGTTCTTATCCTTTGATACTGTTATACTTCTGTTTGAATTATTTCCATTTTCTTTAACATTAAATACAAGTTTATCCAAACCGGCAGGAACTCCACCTACCCACTCTTTATTTACAGCAATAGATATCGTCTTTGCAGCTGCTTTTATCTCAGGAATCTTAAACTGCATTTCAGTTCCCTTAGGATTTGGTAATAAGGTAGTTCTTCCATTAGCCGGATGGAACTTTCCGTCTTTCCAATTTTCTTTAAGCTTTACCTTATATGTAACTTCCAGTTTCTGATTTTTACCTAAATTTATTTTTGATATTTTAAGAGTATTGTCGGCAAATTCATGTTCTACATCGGTTGTTACGCCGCTTAAAGAAACAGAATCCGACACATATTCTACCTGCTCGCTCATAGGGTCTGTAATAGTACCGTCAGCTATTCTTCTCTGTATTTTTTCAGCCAATTCATCTAATGTCTTATGTAACTTTTCAGCCATAGAACCCACTTCCGAATATTTTCCGTCTGTGGCTATTCCGTTCATAACATCTTTAGCAAGTTCATTCTTTTCTAAGCCTATACCTACTGAAAATATTTGAATTTTCTGATTCATTGTCTTACCAAACGCTATGGTAGCATCATTAAAATAATTATCCATCATCTCGTATGGCCAAGTTACTTTTCCCCAACCCTTTCTCTCTTTGGTTCCATTACCAAATTCGCCATTTACTAACTTTACAAGATAATAATTACGACCAAAATACCATTTAGTTTCATGTCCTTTACCATACCAATAAAGTCCATTACCATGCCATTGTTCATATCCTTCTCTTGTTGTTCCTTTTTTTACACTGTAATAACCATTCTCACCTTTTTCACCAAAATTTGGATGCAAACCTTTTGCAAGGGTAGGCTCTCCGTCGCTTACCACTATCATAACCTTTTTATGCCCGTTATCTTCTTTAAGCATATCGGCAGCCTTCTCAAGACCATCCTGAGTATAAGTTCCACCTTTTGCTTTCAAGCTGTCAACAGCCTCATTAAGTTTAGACATATCATCAGTTAAATCTTGCTTTACTACACCTTTCATTGCAAAAGAAACCAAGCCTATCTTAACATTTACCTCACCGGAGCCAGATAAATTATTGATGAAACTTTTTGCCGCTTTTATTGCAGTTTCCATTCTTGTGCCGTCTGTTCCTTTGTCTTGCATACTTCCTGAAGTATCCATAACCAAAACGACATCCAAGTCTTTTTTATTTTGAATTACTTTGTCGCTTCCTTCAGCAGTCAGCTTAATTTTATATGTTTCATCATTCTCATCGTATTCCAGCACTTCTTTTTTAATGGTGATTCCTTCATTCTCACCTGTTCCCTCTACAGCAGAGTAATTATTATAAGGTTCCTCCCCTGCTCTTACGATATTAGGATTAATTCCGCTGAGCATATTTATAATCATCATCAAGACCATAAACTGTGCTAGAAACGAGCGTCCTTTTTTCCTCTCACTTCTCATAATTCTACCTCTTCTTTCATTGAATAAATTGATTGTTACAATGTGTATATTTCTTTGAATATACATTTACCTCTGTAGATATTTTAATCCTATTCGGTTTCATTATGGTTACATTTTATATTTTTATGTGTATTTTTAAATATTTACTAGATATTTTCCCGATTTTATAAATTTAATTTCATACTTTTTTTACTAGGCTTTAAACTTTTTTAACAATCTATACTGATTATTTACTTATTAAATTAGTAGATTTGCTGTGATTTGATTTTACTATTTACTTCTATTGAGGGCAAGCTATATTATAAATAGTTGTGTAACAACTAGATTTTATAAAAAATTCATATACTATATCATAAAAATACCGAACCCGTTCTTATTAGGTAGACGACAAAAATCCCCGGTCAAGTCACCTTGACCGGGGATAAATCATTTTATTAAATTTTATTGATAAGAATTAAGTTAAATTATTTCTTTTCAATTTTAATTTTGAATGAATCTTTTACGCCTTCAAACTGTAAGGTATACGCAGACTCAGATGTTGGAACTGCATCCTTAAATGCGTTCTTGTTGATATCTACAGTTATATCAAATTTACCTGTTGTTGCATCAATCTTACCTGCTTTAATAGTTACACCCTTTGGTAAAGGAGTAGTTGCTTTAATCTTAGCTGCACCGCCCTTAGGGTTTACAACCTTAGATATACTAGCCTTAACTGTAACTTTAGCTGCTGTACCTGTTGCAATCTTAATAGAAGCGGTAGTAGCACCAGCATTTGCTTCAATTATACAGTTAGCATTATCTGCTGTTGAACCACTTTCAAACTTAAACTTCTGCTCAATATTAGTAAGAGCCATAACTCCGCCTGCAGAAACACCTGACTGTGTAACTACATTATCTTTAGTCTGCTTTGTGCCTGCAAGTCTTACAAAAAGCTTAGTCTCTTTGCCTGCACTCCAGCTATTAGCCTTTACATCCTTTGAGAATTTAAGATTAGCCTTTGTAGGTTTCTTTTCAGGATCTTTTGAAGCTTTAAGAGTGCTCCATTTAACCTTATCAGCCTTATCAGTCTTAACTAAAGCATACTCTAAATCCATCTTGCTGATATTTTTAAGAGTTGCCCCTTTAGTTATATCATAAGCAAGGCTAGTCTCAACAAGTGCTACATTAGTATTACCTTTTTTAATAGCACCTCCGGTTGCTTCAAACTTATCACCAGCTATTGTTAACTTATCAGCAGACTTATTAAGAGTAATTCTTGCAACTTTAGACGCAATCTTCTTTCCTGATGCAGCTGTTCTTACAAGAACATCCTTAGCCTGTCCATTTACTTTAAGATCTGCAAGAGAAAGACCTTTTTTATCTGTAGATAAAATCCACTTTGTTGCAACAGCAGGTCCATTAGTATCAACTACCTGATATTCAGTACCTTTTTTAATGGTTGTTGTCTCTTTTGTTATATCAATCTTTACATTAGGTGCTTTAGGCTGTGTTGCAACTTTAAGTTTAGACTCTTTACTAGCCCAAGTTTTTTCGGTTCCTTTTAATCTGAATGTAAGAGTTGAACCATTCTGTCCAAGTACTTTGAGTTTCTTAGTTACTCCAGTATCATCTGCAGTGCCAAAGAATGTATCAAATGCCTTCCATTCGCTATCATTTAACTTAACTTCTACTGAAGCTTTGCTTGCTGCTAAATTAACTTCAACAGGTTTTTTCCCTAATGAAGCTACAAGATATCCAGATTCACCGCCCAAAGCGTTTGCAGGCTTAAATCCTTTAACAGCACTTGTACTTGCTACGAGCTGTACCTTAAAAGTAGTCTCAGCAGCAGGAAGTGCTAAAACCTGCCATTTATCGTCAGGAACTGCCTTCTCACCTGCTACAATAATTCCTGCCTTACCTTTAAGTGTTGAATATACATCTATTTCATCATAAAGTTCCTGAATATTTGTTATTTTGTAAGATTTATTTCCAATCTTAACACTGCCTTTGCCGTTCTTAGGATCTTCTTTAGCAACTCCCCAGTACATAGCGTTCTGTGATTTAGCTATACCTGTAACACCATCAAACTTAATCTCTCCTGCATCAACAGCTTTAGCTGTCTGTAAATTAGCCATAGGAACCATTCCTAATGCCATAGCCACTACAAGTGACTTTGCGATTGTCTTTTTGAAATTCATAATCAAGTAACCACCATACAATTTTAAAATGCAGATATTTTAAGGCGTTTTAGTAAAAATTGCAGATATGTGTTACTGATTTGTTACTATTTTGTTAGTCAGCCATTTTAGGCAATTAATATTGACTGATTATAGTTTAATAAAATTAGGGTAAGATTAAAAATCGGCTGATTTAGCGGATTGTTAAAATATATAATTATGTCTATAAAACCGATATGGTGGTTTTTTAAAGTTTAGTAGCAAACTAGTAACAAACAAACCTGATTAAGAAGAGAAAGTTATAATATGCTATTAATTCATATTATAATAGGAAAGAACTGCTATAATTATAATTATCGTTAAATATCTCGTCAGCAAGCAAATATATAATTTTCCTGATAGTGCCTTATTTTTGCCTTATTTTTATTCATATAATATGTGCATAGATAACATATAACGCTAATTTTATAAACACAAAAAGTAAACATTTCATAAAAATTTATAAAATATGAAATTAAGCTTGCTTTTTGAGTAAAGGAGGTGTATTATGGATATAAGGTTACAGGCGGATTATGAAAAAGGTTTTCATAATTCATTTTGAAACTAAGCCTACATTTTCATATTACAATAGCCTTAAAATAAGGGGCTTGAACAAAGGTAATTTGAAAAAATAAAAAAGTTTCAAAAAAGTGTTAAGTTTTTTATCTCCCTGTCCGATATAGTTTGTGTAAGTTAAAACAACTATAAAATAAGTTATACGGATTACTCTAGCGTACATAGGGTATGAAGATAGCGAGCCAGGGATGGCGAAAGGGAGATTATCTTAGCGTACATTAAGAAAAATCCCGTCAATAATAAGGAGGTTATTTGATTATGAATTTCAAAAAGACAATCGCAAAGTCACTTGTAGTGGCTATGGCATTAGGA
Source organism: uncultured Catonella sp. (assembly GCA_963539695.1). GTDB lineage: Bacteria > Bacillota > Clostridia > Lachnospirales > Lachnospiraceae > Catonella. The sequence continues at coordinate 11,759 of CAUTOC010000038.1, forward strand.
ATGGTTCCTATGGCTAATTTACAGACAGCTAAGGCTGCAGCTGGTGAGATTTCATTTGATGGAACAACTGGTGTTGCAAAGTCAGCCAGTGCTAAATACTGGGGAATTGCTAAAGAAGATACTAAGAACGGCAAAGGCAGTGTTAAGATTGGAAATAAATCTTACAAAATATCAAACATTCAGGAATATTATGAGGAAATAGATGCGTATTCAGCACTTAAAGGTAAGTCAGGAATCCTTGTAGCAGGTGAGAAGGCAGTTCCTGATGGTGATTGGAAGGTTTTAGCACTTCCTGCTGCTGAGACTACTTTTAAGGTACAGCTTGTAGCAAGTACAAGTGCTGTTAAAGGATTTAAGCCTGTAAAAGCTTTGGGCGGTGAATCTGGATATCTTGTAGCTTCATTAGGGAAAAAACCTGTTGAAGTTAATTTAGCAGCAAGCAATGAAGCTATTGAAGTTAAGTTAAATGATGGAGAGTGGAAAACATTAAAGACATACTTTGGAAATGATACAAATAATAAAGCAGTGACCAAGAAGCTTAAAGTACTTGGACAGAATGGTTCAACGCTTACATTTAGATTAAAAGGAACTGAAAAAACTTGGGCTAGTAAAGAATCTAAACTTAAAGTTGCTACACAGCCTAAAGCACCTAATGTAAAGATTGATATAACAAAAGAAACAACAACTATTAAAAAAGGCATGGAATGGCAGTTGGTTAGTGCCAATGCTGAGGCTAATAAAGATAATTGGACTTTATCTACAGATAAAAAAGGCATTTCTCTTGCAGACCTTAAAATAGCTGATAAAAAGGATGTACTTGTAAGAACAGCTGCTTCTGGAAAGAAGATTGCTTCTAAGGTTGCAAGAATAGCTGTTAATAAGCCATTAGATGCTTTAACTGTACCTGCTAATTTTGAGGTAACCGGAGGTGCTATTAAAAAAGGTATTACTAATGTTGCACTTGTTGAGACTAGCCTTGCTTATGATGTAACTAAGGGTGCAGTTCTTAAAAATATCAGCAAGATGGATTTAGAGTATGCTTTGGTTAATACTGATAAGAATGATAAGGTTAAATGGAGTACTCTTAAAGCTTCAAAAGAGCCTGAAAAGAAACCTACAAAGGCTAATCTTAAATTTTCAAAGGATGTAAGGGCTAATAGCTGGAGTGCAGGCAAAGAGACTAAACTTTTTGTAAGACTTGCAGGCACAAAGCAGACTAAAGATAATGTAGTTACACAGTCAGGTGTTTCTGCAGGCGGAGTTATGGCTCTTACTAATATTCCGCAGAAGTTTAAATTCAGCTCAGGAACAGCAGATTCAGGTGCTACTGTTACAGTAGATAATAACTCAACAAAAGCCGCTATCAAGGTTGCAACAGGTACAGCAGCTAAAATTACAGTTAAGGCTAATATCTCTACAGTTGTAAACCCTAAGGGCGGTGCAGCTAAGATTAAAGCAACTAATCCTTTACCAAAGGGTGTAACTATTAAGGCAGGTAAGATTGATGCAAAAACAGGTGATTTTGAGATAACTATAGATATCAACAAGAACGCATTTAAGGAGACATTTACAAAATCTGAGGCTGCGTATAGTTTACAGTTTGAAGGTGTAAAAGATTCATTCAAAATTACTATTGAAAAGAAATAAGTTAACTTAATTCTTATCAATAAAATTTAACAAAAGAATTTATCCCCGATCAAGGTGACTTGAGCGGGGATTTGTCTATTATTATAAAATATATTATGTTTTTGCTCTTCAAACTTTTCATTAATTATGTTATACTGTTCTTTAGATTTGTTTAGTAAAAAACAGATAATATCATCTACATGGTCGGAGGTAATATGAATTTTTATGGACTAATAATTGGAGCAGCCACTTTTCTCCTTATCGGCTGCTTTCATGTAATCGTGGTTAAGGCTGAATACTATTTTTCAAAGAATATTTGGCCTTTATTTCTTATAGTCGGAACCGCTGCTCTTGCTCTTTCTCTCTTTACAGCTAATTCCATTATCAGCGGACTTATTGCTGTATTTGGCATCTCCTGTTTATGGAGCATAAAAGAACTTATAGAGCAGGAAGAACGCGTAAAAAAAGGCTGGTTTCCAAAAAATCCAAACCGCAAATAGCTTTAAGGGGCAGATTACCGGTCACGGGCACTGCCCCTTAAAGTATTATATTTCCTCTTTTCTTGACAACTTCCGCTTTATACACTCATCTATTTCATGAAATTGTGAATTTTTTGATAAAAACCCTTCAATTATTGCCACAGCTTCATTTTTAAGTCCCTCGCCATCAGCCTCAGATATTATGCTTTCCATAACTGAATTAAAAAGATTTTGTTCAATTAATCTTTTACTGTATTTTACCATAACATAACAATCTGTTGTGAGGCTGTCTAAAGCATTAACTTCGTTTTCATCTTCTAATATCACAAATTTTTCATCTAAAGTGCTTTCATTACTTTCTTCCCTATCTGACAGCAAAACATTTCCAAACTCCGCTATCCTTATTACCAATTCATATTTCTGCTTAGCTTTTAAAACGGTATTTATTCCACCGGCTTTCCTCACTAAGTCTTTTGGTATGGCAATCTCTCCACTCACCATGCGTTCGTCAAGCAACAGTTCTAAGAAACTGTATCCATTTTCATTCAGTTTAAGGTATTTTCTCACTTCATCCCCCGAATTTATTTTATTTTTTGCATACTATAAAAGTATGTAAATCTATTATAACTCTATTTTATTAAACTTTCCAGTTGCCATTTAATAAAATTTTATTAATTTCTCTGTTTTAGGAATTTATATTCTGAAATAAAGGTATTTTCATTTTTTCCTATAAAATCTTTTATATTTTGCAATTTTTATAGAACTTTTATATTTTACATAGAAAACCTTGAAATAGACACAATTATTAATTATACTCAAAATTAGAAACATAAGTTTCACAAAAAATTTCGTTAAACCTATTAACTCCATAAAAAATCGTACCCTTCAACCAGGTACGATTTTTTATTTTTAAAAACCGCCTGTCATTATAACAGACGGTTATTTATATGCGCGATGTAAAGGAAAAGGGCTTCTTACTGCCTAAATGTCAACTTTTAACTAATTAGCCTACCAATTTAGACGCATTTACCTTAATACCGGGGCCCATTGTAGAAGCAATAGTTACACTTCTTAAATACTGACCCTTAGCTGAAGCCGGCTTTGCCTTTATTATAGCGCTCATAAGTGTTGTGAAATTATCTGCGAGCTGCTCTTTAGTAAAAGATGCCTTTCCAACCGGTACATGTACAATATTGGCCTTATCAAGACGGTATTCAATCTTACCTGCCTTAATATCATTAACGGCCTGAGTAACATCCATGGTTACTGTTCCTGCTTTAGGGTTTGGCATAAGTCCCTTAGGTCCGAGTACACGACCAAGACGACCAACAACACCCATCATGTCAGGAGTAGCTACTACTACATCAAAATCGAACCAACCTTCGTTCTGAATCTTTGGAATGAGTTCTTCTCCACCAACAAAATCCGCACCTGCTGCCTGTGCCTCATCAAGCTTTGTACCCTTAGCGAATACAAGTACACGAACAGCCTTACCTGTTCCATGAGGGAGTACAACAGCACCACGAATCTGCTGATCAGCGTGACGACCGTCTACACCGAGTCTGATATGTGCTTCGATAGTTTCATCGAATTTAGCCACAGCTGTCTTTTTTGCAAGTTCTACGGCCTCTTCTGTATCATAAGCCTTAGTCTTTTCAACAAGCTTCGCTGCGTCCTGATATTTTTTTCCTCTTTTCATTATTAAAAACCTCCTGTGGTTATCTAACTGTTCGACCGCCTTTAGCAGTCTCCCACTCACACTAAAATCTAATAATCACCGACTAAAATATTAGTCTTCTATAACAATACCCATACTTCTAGCTGTGCCGGCTATCATGCTCATTGCCGCCTCAATACTTGAAGCATTAAGATCCGGCATTTTAATCTCTGCAATCTTTCTTACCTCAGAAGAAGGAATCTTTGCTACCTTATTCTTGTTAGGTACACCCGATGCAGTTTCAATCTTAGCCGCCTTCTTTAAGAGCACCGGTGCCGGAGGAGTCTTTGTAACAAAACTGAAACTTCTGTCAGCATATACAGTAATAACTACAGGGATAATCATACCCTCATCTTTAGCTGTACGCGCATTAAACTCCTTTGTAAACTGGACAATATTAACACCATGCTGTCCAAGTGCAGGTCCTACAGGTGGGGCCGGGGTAGCCTTCGCTGCTGGGATCTGTAATTTTATATAACCTTCGACCTTCTTAGCCATATCATAACCTCCGTTAAATCTTCTTGATATCTGTGAAACTAATTTCTACCGGCATCTCTCTTGACAGGGAGTCAATATTTACCGTAACAAGTCTTTCTTCAAGATTAATTTCGATAACCTCACCTTCCTTATCCTGCCATGAACCTGTAACAATTCTTACCCAATCGCCAATCTCAATATCCGCTTCTACAGAACTGCGTCCTGAATTTAATATACCTGCCATTTCTTCATCTGTAAGAGGTACAGCTTTAGAACCCGGTCCTACAAAACCTGTAACCCCTCTAGTATTCCTTATAACAAACCAAGTGTCATCAGTCATTTCCATGTTTATGAAAACATATCCGGGATACAGCTTTCTCGGTGTAGGCTTGCCCTTCTTACTCTCCTTGCCACTTTTAACTATGGTAACATTTTCAACAGGCACAAGAACCTCTTTTATTTTGTCCTCTAAGTTTCTGCTTTTGATTGTTGCTTCAATGTCATCTTTGACCGCATTCTCATATCCTGAGTAAGTATGAATTAAATACCAATTAGTTTCTGCCATATAATCACCTTTTTTTAATATTAAAGAACTCCATTGATTAGGTACTGGATGCCCAAGTCAATAAGGGCAACTATTCCTCCAAGTACAATAGTTGTTGCTATTACAGCAACAGACTCTTTTGTAAGGGACTCTTTGCTTGGCCAGATTATCTTCTTAAACTCCGACTTGACTTCCTGAGAAAAGTTAGTTTTAACCAAGCTCTCATTAGTCTTATTCGCCTTGTCTCCCATCCTACATTCCTTTCAACCAAACACAATTACTTTGTTTCTTTGTGTGAAGTGTGTCTTTTGCAAAATCTGCAATATTTCTTTGTTTCCATTCTTTCCGGATGAAGTTTCTTTTCCTTCATCGTATTGTAGTTACGCTGTTTACACTCTGTACATGCCAGTGTGATTTTAACTCGCATTAATTTCACCTCCGCTTTAAAATTACCTTGTTTTTAGGCATAAAAAAAAGACCTCTTTCATCTCGCTATACCAATATATCACAGAAAAGGCAAGTAGTCAATCTTTTTTTACCTGCCTCTCTCCTTGCCCCAAAAAAACAATGCAACTGTACCATTTATATTTAATAAAGGACAAATGCTTAACATATTTCCTAAAAATCCCTCAGTTTTTGAAATTCTGCCACCTCTTACATAATAGGTAAGGTCTGTTGAAAAAAACCGGTGATTTACTCTAAACTTATTATTTTCCGCAAAATCTCTTACCTCTTCTATAGTCCTGCCTTCATCTCTTAAATCTGCAAGCTTGTCCATAAGAAGCCCCGTGCCTGATGATGCTGCAAGACTGTCAACTATGTAAGTCTTTCTCTCAGGATACCTTTCATTCATTTCGCTTTTTGCTATCATAGCTGAGTTAATAGTTCCCGAAACACCTGATGAAAGTGTAAGATGTAAAATGTCTTTGCCCTGCCTTAAAAACTCATCAAAATATTCTTCATACTCTTCAACATTTACCTGTGAGGTAGAGGTCATTTTTCCTCCGTCTGCAAGCTATTTTTTAACAGCCCTTATTTCCTTAATCTTAGTACCTTTGTTCTTAAATAGCTTTTTATAACTTTCAAGTGATTTTTTCGGCACTTCTATAATCAACTTATTGCTTATATTCTTAAAAATGTTTTTTCCTACCTTTTTAAGTGTATCGGTTTTAATAACCAATCTGTCAAATTTCTTTGCTCCTCTAAATGCCTCTGTATCAATATAGCTGATATCAGCACCTATAACTACTTTTCTAAGACAGTCCAAATCAGAAAATCCCTCTTCTTCTATTGAGGTAACAAACATTTCCTTATCCTTATACTTTATTTTCTTAGGTACAAAAACAGTAGTTGTTTTGTCATTAACAACTCCGGAAACTCCCAAATATACCTTATCACCTTTTATACCGGTTACTGTATAGGATATTCCGCCTACCGAAAACTCGTCAAATACTTCTACACCTGTAGTATCCTCTTCTTCATCTTCGTCCTCGACCTGTATTCCGCTTGGTGTTGTAATTGCAGGAGGCGTTGTAGTTATAGCCGGGGAAGTTGTGTTTATGGCACCTTGACTTATAGTATCAGATACCCCTCCACCAACAGTTTCATCACTGTTTACCGTGATTTTTGTTATATTTATGTTTTTTACTTCCGCCCTTACTTTTTTTCCTGCAAATAATGCTATTGACAGTGAAAATACTGTAAAAATTATCAACTTTACTGTCTTAGATTTCATTATATTTCCTCTTAAAATTTTCTTTAATAATTTTACATCAGGTATTAAGAAGCCAAAATCTCATATCCGTCCTCTGTAACTGCTACTGTAACTTCCCACTGGGCTGAGTATGAGCCGTCTTCCGTATACACCGTCCATTCATTCGATTCATCTATGAAAATGTCCGCTTTTCCTTCATTTATCATAGGCTCTATGGTGAATACCATACCCGGTGCAAGTATATAACCCGTATTTTTCTTGCTTACATAACTTACCCAAGGATCTTCGTGAAACTCTATACCGACACCATGACCGCCAATCTCTCTTACAACTGAATAGCCATGTTTCTTTGCAAAGTCGTTTATAGCCTGACCTACATCACCTAAGCAGCCCCAAGGTTTTACAGCAGAAAGTCCTACATCTATCGCCTCTCTTGCCACCTTTACAAGCTGTCTGTCCTCGGGAAGAACATCGCCTATTAAAAACATTCTTGAGGCATCAGCATAAAAACCTTTGTATATAGTAGTTACATCTACATTTATTATGTCACCGTCTTCAAGAATATCCTCTTCTGAAGGGATTCCATGGCAAACCTGATCGTTTATAGAAGTGCATACACTCTTTGGAAATCCTTCATAATTAAGCGGAGCTGCTATCCCTCCAAGCTTTGCTGTTGCTTCTACAACTATAGAATTAATTTCCTCGGTACTCATTCCCAACTTAATCTTAGCTGCAACTTCATCAAGTATGGCATTATTCACCTTACCTGCTTCTCTTATCCCGTCTACTTGAGCAGTATTTTTAATCATCTTATGGGTGGGTATCTTACGCCCCATCACTTTAAGACTTGCAAGCTTTTCATCAAACAACTGATGACAATGCTTATATTTATTACCGCTTCCACACCAACAATCATCATTTCTTCCTATTTTATCTAACAACATTTTTCTACCTTCATTCTTTTCATTAGTCGGAACTAACCAACTATTTAAGACTATACTTTTTTTATGAATTAAAGTCAAGAGATTACTATGCCATTTCTTCAGAAAGTCTGTATTTTTTCTGATATTCTTCAAATTTTTCTCTAAATTCAGGACTATTACTGCTTTTGAGTTCATTTAAATAGCCATGTGTCTCAAAAGATGATGTCTTACTTTGAATTATACAGACTGCAATATTGGAACAGTGATCAGAAACTCTCTCACAGTTTGAAATAATATCGGTTAAAAGAATACCGAGTTCCGCACTGCACACTCCTGCCTGAAGACGCTTTATATGCCTATCTTTCATTTCTTTGGTAAGTCCGTCTATTACCTGCTCCAAAGGCTCTATCTCTGCCGCCATTTCAGCATCATCTTTAGCAAAACACTCTACTGTCATATCAAGAATTTCGCAAAGTGCAAGATGCATTACCTTAAAATCTTCAAGTGCCGATTCTGAGAATTTTAAGCCTCCGGCATTCATGTCTTTTGCCACCTTATTCATGTTTATGGCATGATCTCCTATCCTCTCAAAATCATTGATAGAATGAAGCATTTCAAATATTGTATTTCCTTCAACTGTATTCACTTCCTTTGCAGAAAGCTTAATAAGGAAAGAACCTATCTCATCCTCCAAATAATCAAGTGCAGCTTCAGCCTTTTTAATTTCTTCACTTTTTTTGTTACTGAAATTTTCAAAATTTTCCATAGTACGCATTATATTTGCATTTGCCAAACGGCTCATCTCTTTAACCTTACTTCTGGCTTGAGAAATCGCAAGTCCCGGAGAAAGCAAAAGTCTGTCATCAAAAAGCACTTCTTTCTCCGCTTCTTTCTCTGCACCTTCATCTTTAACAACTGCATAAGCCACCTTTAATAATATTTTATTAAAAGGTAGCAGAATACAGGTAGTAAAGAGGTTAAAACTTGTATGGAAAACAGCTATTGCAATTATACTTATCGGTTTGTCAAAAATTGTAAGCTGAAGTAAATATCTTAAAAGGAAATAGATAAGCAAACAGACTACAGTACCTATTATATTAAAGCTTACATGTACTATCGCAACACGCTTCGCATCCCTCTTAACTCCGATTGAGGAGAGAAGTGAGGTCACACAGGTTCCGATATTTTCACCCATTATTATAGGAATTGCCATACCAAAGGTAATCGAACCTGTAAGGGAGAGTGCCTGCAACACACCTACAGAAGCCGCAGATGATTGGATAATTCCTGTAAATACAGCACCAATAAGCACACCCAAAATAGGATTGTTAAACGCTGTAAGTACCTTTGTAAATTCCGGCATTTTGGCAAGCGGGGACATTGAGTCCGACATCATTCCCATTCCATGCATAAGCAGGGCAAAACCTATAAGAATTGTACCTATGTTTTTCTTCTTCTGTGTTTTGCATGCCATCATCATAAATGCACCGACTATCGCCATTATAGGCGAAAAGTTTGCGGGCTTCAATAATGAAATAAAAAAGTTTTCTGTTTGTATACTGTTTAGGGAAAGCAACCATGAAGTAGCCGTCTTTCCTACATTTGCTCCAAATATAACGAAAATTGTCTGTGAGAGAGTTATTATTCCCGAGTTTACAAGACCGACCAACATAACCGTAAGTGCTGATGAGGATTGCAAAGCCACCGTAATAGATACACCAAGAAACAAACTCATATAAACATTTGATGTAAGTTTCCTAAGCATTGTTTCAAGCTTTCCTCCGGCAACCTTCTCAAGGCTTCCCGAAAGCACATTCATTCCGAATAGGAAGAATGCAAGTCCACCAAGCAGCGAAAAAACAGAATAAATTGTCATTTGATAAATCTCCTATAGCTTTGTGCACATATTTATACTCTTATAGCATAACAAATTTTTAAGAATAAATATAGGGGGGAGATTTATTTTTTTTATACTTTTTCTTTTTAATTTATCCTCTATATACTCTGATAATAGACATTGTCTAAAAATTAATTCTTGTCCGAATTATGGCATTACTATATCCTGTTTCTATCAGGTTTTCACAGATGGTTAGCAGATTATAGCTACTCTACATATATTATTTTGAGGTTTAACTAATGATAAGTTACGAAAAATTTTGGCAAACATTAAAATACAAAAATATTTCTCAATACAAACTCTCCGTCTATTATGGCATCAGTAATTCCCAAATAAGCAGAGTTAAAAAGGGAGAACATATATCAACTTCAACTTTGGAGAAATTATGTAAAATTTTAGATTGCAGAGTTGAAGACATTATCACCTTTACCCCTGACAATGTTTCTTATAACTAATCTCTCAAAATCTGAAGGTGATAGTTTCATAACCTCTATCATCAATTCATCTGCCAAAATATTATCAAGTTCTTTTAATGCTATCTCTATTGTTTCAGCCGGTGCTTGCTCTTCCTTTAATCCTTCATTTTTTATTATCACAATTAACTTCAATATTTACTCAGCAATAAATTATGGACTTAAATTCTTAATTGAAAGGAATTCCATATAATGTAAAATCATCTCTTTCTAAAATCTTATTATTTTCACTATTTCCTTTTAAGTACTCAACATATTCTACTATAAAATCAACATGTTTTTTTAATTCCTCATCGTCTATCAATCTCCTATCAATATTCAGTAATTCTTTTGAAAGCAGGACAATTAATTTGCTTCTTGCCCTAGTTATTGAAACATTCAAACGATTTAGATTGTAAATAAACTCTTTTTCTTTAAAAGCAATTTTAGGATCGGTCACACCATAAGAAACTATAATAGTATCCGCCTCTTGTCCTTGCATTTTATCAACTGTATCAACAAAAAAATTTTTATCTTGTATATCTTTAAATACCTCCAATAACTTACTTTTGATTAATTTAATATGGCTGTGATGAGGAGAAACAATTGCCAAATTTTTCTCCCAAAATTTATTATCTTCACCATTATTACAATTATTCAAATTGTCATATAATCCCCTTGATATTTCAGCACATAACTTTGCTTCTATTTCACTACAATTTCTTTTTACCCCCTTATTATCAACGAAACACAATATCACAGGATAATCAGGATTAAGAATTTCAAAAAGGTAATTTTTATTACCTACATTATCCTTACTTTTATTTGATAATTCCAATTTTTGATTTGTAATTTCTTTTGTTGCAGGTCTAAAACTTTCGTATATCTTTTTTTGGGGATATTCACATAAAACTCTATTCATACGGTAGCAGGCATTTAATGAGATGATGCAATGAGGATAATGAGGATTTTGGATTCTGATATAGCTAAAAATCGATTTTGCCACCAAAATTTCTTTTTTATCAGAGTCCCAATATTTATTTTTAATAATAGGGGGTAATTGATTATCATCTCCTACAATTAAAAAATGGGAATATTCTTTTGCAACTTGATAAGTCATTAAAAATTCTGGAATTTTCATCTGTGATGCTTCATCCACAATGATGTAGTCAAATTTTTGAGCCTTAAATTTGTTAAATTGATAAATTGTTGAGCCCAGTACATTTATGTTTGCACATTCGTTAACCGAGTTTATGATATTGATTTTTCCAATGTATTTTTTATCTTTTACTTCTTTCCATTTACCAACCTTTTGTTCCTCTTTTCCTTCATTTATAATTTTAAAT
>CAUTOC010000039.1:0-22404 GCA_963539695.1 uncultured Catonella sp.
AGTAAGTCCCTTAAATACCCCTGTAAAGCCTCCGGAAGCAAGTATTACTTTCCCTTCCAGATAATAATACTTATCTGTGTAACTATCCCTTATTTCCACGCCCTTGCAGGTCTTTCCGTCATTTTCAAGCCTTAACTTCAAAAATTCGTGGTGGGAATATCTTCTTATAAGTCCCAAAGCCTCATATTTTCTTGCTTCGTCTATGAGAGCAGTCATAATTACCTTGCCTGTGCTGCTTTTCGCATAGGCTGTTCTTTTCTTCTTCTGACCACCGAAATTTCTCTGTTGTATAACATTTTTCTTTAAATTAAAAGGAACTCCTATACTGCCCAAATATCTGATTATATCGGGAGCATTTTCCGTAAGCCCTCTTACCATAGCCTCATCAGCTATATAGCAGCCTGCTCTCATAGTATCTTCAAAATGGTTTTCAGTATTATCCTCTTCACCCATTGTATTTAAAGCACCGTTTATACCGCCTTCAGCCATAACCGACTGTGCCCGTTCAGACGGAAAATTGGAAATGAGATTGCAGGCTATTCCACTCTTAGCAAGGCTTATGGCTGCAGATAGTCCTGCAAGTCCTGCCCCTATTATATTTACCACTATCTAGTACCTCCACATTATATTCCATCTGAGATAATAAATCACAAAAGCAAATGCTCCAAAAAGTGATATTATTGCAAGCACCAGTAATATGTCTTTAACATAAAGCCTAAAACCCGAAATTCCAAAGGATATAAGTAAAGGTCTTATATTGGCAAGTATATGTATAAGAAGAGCAAGCACTAAAAGTATGGATAAAACAAGCTGCACTTCATTAAAATCATTTAATCTAAATACCATACCATCACTTGTAAATAGTGCCACATGACAGATGATAAGCACTATCATAGCAAAACCGGTTATTCTCCTTGTCCAAAAAATGGCATTTTCCCTAAAATAAAATTTACCTGATTTTCTCCCTATTTTAACAGAGTCAAGCGTAAGCTTGATTCCTATAATAACATGCACTCCTATCAAAAAAAGCATAAAGTAGGAGAGATCCTTCATCAGTTCATTTCCACCCGGAATTATCTTCATCATCTGAAATGAGCCCGCTATAGTATGAATTAAAAATAATATTATTAAGAATAGACTGACAATAGTATTTAACTTTCTCATTCAGACTTCTTCTCCTCTGTAAACTTTATATCCTTAATATAGTTCTGATTTTTCTCTCTAAGCTTATAGGAATCGGCAAAATCTTTCGACATCAGTAGAATATCAAACTTTCCTTCTTCTGCTCTTGAAACAACCAGTACAGCCTCCTCCTCTTTTATCTTCATCTGATTCTCAGGAAGCTTAGACTGAAAGCTCTGCGCCATTTCAAGCCCTTTGGCATCTCCCTCCGCCACGGTACAGGCTATATCTTCAAAGATAATATCCGTTTCTTCTCCGCTGAAAAATGATATCCACCGGTCAAGATTAGTTTTATCTTTATGAAGCTTTGTATTGATAAGCACTATGTAGTTTCCTGAGGGCTTGTCTATAATTACAGACGGGCTTGACACCGCATCCACCTCATTAGAAGAGAAGAGCCCCTTATAATAATCTGTCATCATAAAAGGGACTCCTACTGTTAAAAATATCGCACCTACTACCAAAAAGAGATGCATAAAAAATTTTATTATTTTCATTTATTATTTCGCTTTTGCCGCATCAAGAGCAATCTTTGCAGCTTCTACAAATTGGTCATGGTTTACGGTTGCTCCCGAGATTGCATCAATATCATCCGGACTTCCGCTCTGAATAAGTTTGTTTGCATATTCATCACAAGCCTTAACCGCTTTTTGTGCTTTATTGTAGAAATCCCTGTTTGCTACACTACCCTGCTTTTTGCCGTACTCAGAATCTTTTTCCTTACCGTCAGGCTCGTAAGTTTTAAAACTGCACTCTGTAATTGCATTATCTTTTACAGTGATTTTAACCACACCATAGCCGTTACCTGCGTCTGAGCCATCAGGATTGGTATAGACTGAACTCGTACCCTCAAAGTTTCCGTCAGCTAGCTTTGTACTGCTCCCACAGGCGGTCAGTATAGCTATTATAGCCGCAAAACCAGCCATTCTGATATATTTTTTCATCACTTAACTCCCTTCTACACTTTCATTTACTAAGATTTAATTTAACAGCCGTAGCTGATAATGCCTAAGCGAGCGCATTAGGTTTTTCGTCAAATTAAACTTAATAACTCTTGTTCATAACAGAAAAACCGGAGCGAGTCTGGACATTTATCAGCGAAGGCGTAACTTAGTTGCTTTTAATTAGAAAAATTTGGGTTTATTATTCATGAAACCTTATATGTCCTGTAAAGTTACTGTTCACACTTTCCTTGGATATCTTGCCGTTACGAAGCACTATCATTCTTTGTGCCACCTCTGCAACCTCTATATCGTGTGTAACCACTATAAGGGTTGTACCCTCGCTATGAAGCTTTCTGAAAAGTTCAACTACAACTTCTTCATTTGCATCATCAAGATTTCCTGTAGGCTCATCTGCAAGTATAATCTCCGGCTGGTTAATCAGTGCTCTGGCTACACACACACGCTGTTGCTCACCACCTGAAAGCTGGCTTGGAAGGTGCTTAGCCCTGTCTGCAAGTCCTACCCTGTCAAGAGCCTCCATAGCCTCCTTTTCATCAGTAATGCTATGATAATACTGTGCAAGCATAACATTTTCAAGGGCTGTAAGATAATTTACAAGATGAAACTGCTGGAAGATAAGTCCTATCTTATCCCTACGAATATTGGTAAGGTTCTTGGAACTTTCTTTTGCTATATCCACTCCGTCTAAAAGCACAGAACCCTTACTTGGCTTGTCCATACAGCCGATTATATTCATCATTGTACTCTTACCGGAGCCGGATGGTCCCATTATAGATACCCATTCACCCTTTTCAACCTTAAAATTTACATTATCAAGTGCATGAAGGTCACCATATATTTTATATACTTCTTTCAACTCTAACAAGCTCATTTTTATTCTCCTTTTAATACTAAGGCAGGATCTATCTTAGTTGCTCGTCTTATAGGTATAAGGCAGGCAATTCCCGTAACTACTATTGAAACTATAATTGTAATCGGTACAAGCAAAGGTCTAAATGAAATAGAACTTCCAAATACATTTACACTGACTGTTTGAGCAAAAACAAAACCTATAATTGAGCCTATAACTCCTCCAAAACCTCCAAGAAGAATACCTTCTCCCATAAACTCCTTGATTATAGTTGAATCAGAAGCACCTATAGCTTTTCTAAGCCCTATTTCTTTTCTTCTTTCGGTAACAACTGCCGTCATTGTTGTTCCCACGCAAATCATAGTGAGTGCAAGCACTATAACGGTTACAAGAAAAACTAAAGCCTGCAGCTTTGAAAGTACGGTAGTTTCAGATGCTGTAACTCTTTTTACAAGACTTGCACTTACCTCAGATACCTTATCATTTATATCAGAAACATATTTATTTAATTTATCTCCTGAGCTTGATACACTTACCTCTGCAAGATCAATATTTCCCTCTGTTCCCGCAAGGATTTCAATATCGGACATCGACATATATACATAGTCCTCTTCACTTCCACCTGTGCTTAGTATGCCTGTCACCTTGAAGTCTAAGGTGTTATCCGCCTGATCCTTAGCTACATTTTCAGGGGTAAAGCTTACTGTAACGCTATCTCCTATATTAAGTTCAAGGCTATCTGAAATCTGCTTACCAAGTAAAAGTTCAGAGCCTGTCTTAGGCCATTCTCCTTCTACAAGCCAGTATGGACTGGTTTTTTTAACCCCCTCTATATCTGTACCTGCCGCAAGAATCGGTTGCTCATGCATACGAACCGTTTCATAACGAAAAGGTGTAGCTCCCACAAGTTCATTGGCTGTCACAACATCTGTAGCCGCCTTCATCTCATCATAGGTAAATCTGTGTCCTGTAGGCGTAAGTATCATATTGGCACCATAATTACGAAACTCGGCTCCCATCTGCCTCGGCACATCATAATAAATGGTTACAAGCCCCGAAAGTATTGCGGCACCGATTGCTATTGCTAAGAGTGCTATCACCATCCTTGACTTTCGTCTCATAAGAGAGGCTGTAATCATTCTAATAAACATTCTTCTATTTTTCATTCTTATCTCCCATGTAATACTGCCTCAGGCTCAAGTTTAAGAAGCATTCTTATAGCCGGTATACTTCCTATAAGAGTTACTATTACCACAAGTACTCCAACTATAGGTATGACCATAGGTCTTAGTGTAATAAGTGAACCAAATACACTCTTTCCGATAATCTGAGCAAAACCGATTCCACAGCCAAAGCCAACTGTTCCACCTATTATTGCAGTTATTATTATCTCAGTGAGTACAAGTCCGGTAATAGCTGAATTATGAGCACCGATTGCCTTCATAAGCCCTATCTCACTACTTCTCTCCATAACTGAGGCTGTTACAAGATTACATATACCTAGAGCTGAACCTATCAGACTGAGTATTGTAATAAGCACCATCAAAAGCTCTGTCTTATCAAGAATTGCTCCCTCTGAATCCGCTACCTGCCTTACAGGTGCTGCTACAGAGTCGGGTATAACTTCCTGAATCTGATAACAGATAGAACTTACATAGGCGGTACAATACCAAATTTCATACTGTGCAACAGTTAAAGACTGTGGATCTTTAGCCGCCTTAACCGCAAGCTCATTGTCAGGAGTGGTAAGTGCACTTACTTCTATCGAATCAATCTTTCCTTCAAGTCCCGTGAGAGCTTGAGCAGTTTTAAGTCCTGTAAATATATGGCTATCCTCTTCACCTCCTGAAGAAAATATCCCTACTATATTTAGTTCTTTGTCGGTTTTTGTTCCCTGCACACTAATTTTATCTCCTGATTTTAAGTTAAATTTTGTTGCAAGATTATCGCCTATCATGCAAGCATTTTCATCAGAATTTGTCTGCTCATCTATCCATTTTCCGTCTTTAATTTCCCACCAGCTTCTAAGACTTGCTATACCGGCATCAAGCTGCTCACCTGTCGGCAAATCCATATGATGGTTGAACCAGCTTCCGATTACCTGCACATCAGAACCGTCTGTAAGTTTTGCATTACTCTTTACAAACGGAGTATAGTCAACTATGTTAAATGCCCAAAATATAGTCTTAATCTTACCTAATTCATCTTCTCTAAGATAGGCTCCACTTGACTTGCCTCCGCTCACATCGTAAAGGTCGCTTACTACACTTTGGCGTTTCGGCATAACAGTAATATTTGCTCCAAAAGTCTTTAATTCTTTATTTACCTTATCTCCCACATCCAGTACTACGCTAAGCATAGCAGTTGCAAGAGATGCACCAAGACCTATAGTAAAGGCAATAAGAATCATTTTTTTCCATTGGCGGATAAGAGTACCTTTTACCATTCTAAAAAACATATTTATCTCCTTTACTTAAAAATATCTTCATGTTTAACCAGTTCAGCTATAGGCACGATTATATTTCCATCTTTTATTTTATAATCAATTACTATAGGATTACAGCCGCCCTTAAAACCTATGGTATTTATGTTCATAACTACATTACAGAGATTACAAACCACCTGACCTTCTCTCTCATAATATCCCGTTTCACCGCAGATATCACAAGCATCAAGCCCTATACCATAAGCACTGGAATTTGGCTTTTTGATTACTATAAACCTAACCGTTCTTCCCTTACCTGTGGTATAACCAAATCTATGCAAATGACCGTCTGCCACCTGTTCAAAGGATACAATTACGCTATCATCAGTAACCTTAGTTTCTTCGATAGGTGAAATTTCTATTTCCTGATTTACATACACTCTCAAAGCTGTAAGAGTTACCATAGAAAATACTGCACAAACAATGACTGTCCTGCTCCAACGCTTTATATTCCTCCATTTTGCCTTTATTTTCCTACGCTCTGCATTATTGTCATAAGGTTCATTTACATTAAGGCTCTTTATAAGCAAAATAACCGGTACTATAACACATATAGCTGTCATAACTAAAGTAAAACCTATTCTGTTGTTGGAAGTAAATACCACAAAGGTAAAAAGTGTTTTATTAGTTTTTATTATTCTCTTTGCAAGAAACACACCCAAAGTATCTCCCAGCTCATTTACCATATTTAACAGCACCGAAAGAAACATAACTGTCATACCGAGTTTTGGATTAAGCCTTATATTTCCTTTGTAAACAGCAAGCCCAGCCAAAAAACTTAGGGCAAGCCCAAAAAACATCCCTACCATACTATATAAAAAAGTTGCTGAAAGCATACTCTGTTCTGCAAATAAAATAGTATGCGGGTTTTCAAAAAACGGTGGAAAGAAATATAACATCATAGCTGATGCCATAATGGTAAGCATAGCTGACCGGAGTATGCCTTTTGCTTGCTTAAATTTTCCTCCAAACAGACTTATAAATATAAATAAAATCAACGCCACCGCATTAACCGCATATATTCTGACATTCCACATTCCTGTATCTATTTTATTGGTTGTGGTTTTAAATACCGTCATAATAACGGCAGCCGCAAGCCCAATTATAACCGATATATATTGAAATTTTTTATAGATTTTATCTCCATAAATCTTAATGCCCGAAAGCAGCAGTCCCGTAAGTAACATCATCGGCAAGAGCTGTTCTGTTGACAATACAAAATATTTTAGCACTTATTCTTTCTCCTTATCTATGAATCCTAATCTGTTATATAAACATCTGCATATAATAAGACAATACAGATATATAATATAAATTTAAATCAAATTAATTGTGGTTAGATATCATATTATATGCAGGTATTTATATAAAATCAATACATCCTGATATATCACAATAGCTGCACTGGGATTTTACCCCCAATGCAGCAAATTGTCAATAAATCTAATATTAATTTTTAATAATGAATTGGATTTTACCAACTCTGTTTTACATAATCCCAGTCTTTTTCAACCATAAGATTGCCATCTTTGAAATATGTTTCAAGAACATCTCCAGGACCTGTCTCAGCATCGCTATGGATTAAGTATCCATTCTCAGCAGGGTTGTGGATAGTAAATTTAAGCTTATAAGAACCTGACTCGCCCATCTTAACATTTGCACCATAGTGTGGACCGTCAGAAGCACTCATAGGCATGAAAGTTCCCTTTGATACTTCCTTACCGTCCTTGTCAGATACTAAGTAATCAATAGTAAGATATGGAACCCAGTCACCTGTACCATAACCAAGCTTATTCTCAAGAGCTGAAATATCAGCCTCAAGGTGAACTTCATTTTCCTTGTCAATCTTTTCCTGACCAGGAGACATTGGAACCGGCTGGAAGTAAACAGCACTTACATTAAGAAAAGCTACCTTCTCGTCCTCAAAAATAGGAATCTCTGTGAAACCTGCTTCTTCTCCCGGTGCTGCCGCACTTGCCATTGAACCTGATGTATTGCTGACAGTAATATTGGATACCTTACTTGCAGGTATACTGGCTGAACTTGCTTTACTTGCCATACTTGTCTTAGCACTTGAAGCCTTGCTTGCCGGAGCATTATCTGTTTTCTGACCACATCCTGTTACTGCTGTTACAGCAAAAGCAGCTGCAATAGCAAATGATAAAATTTTCTTTTTCATGTTCTCCTCCTATAAAATATAAAGTGAAAATTTATATGATAATGAAATATACAAAATATATCCCATTTACCACCATAATAATATAATATTCAGACTGCCTTTTAATTTGCAGCTTTTTCCTGCATTACTTCTTTAACTACACTCTTAATCAGCTCTCTTAATCTGTTTTCCTCTTCCTGTTTAGCTAAAGCTTCCTTCTTTGCAGCTTCTTCCGCCCTTCTTTTATCAGCTTCTTTTCTAACGGCAAGATTCTTCTTTTTCCAATGTAGATAAATAACTACAGTAATTGCAAGAAGGATAAGCTGAGGGATAAGGGTTTCAAGTATAGGATATATACCAAGCACATCTAAAAACTCCGTAGCCGGTATTAATGCCGCCAACCACTCAGGCGAAGTCATTACTATAACATCCCCTTCTATAAGTTCCTTTATACCTGCACCGAGAAAGGAGATGGACATAATAAACATAAGTATACTTGTTGCCGTAAAGAAAGGTCTTAAAGGTATCTTTACACTAAATGCGTTAATTGCATAATATACAAAAATAAGCACTATAAAACCGACAATCAATCCTGCCCATACCATACTTATATTTTCATCTTTAAGCATAGGCTGGAAGAAAAGCACTACTTCAGCACCTTCTCTAAACACAGCGAGGAAAGCTGTAAGTGCAAGTGCCATTGTACTTCCAGTTTTAGCACTGCTTTCAGTCTTACTCTTAATGTAATTTGTCCATGAGTCCGATTCAGACTTAGAAAGCATCCAGTTACTCACATAATACAACACCACAACTGCAGTAAGTGCCGTAACACCTTCTATGATTTCCTGTGAAGCACTGTTTGCAAGTGTAAGTACATCCAATAACCAAGCTAGTGCAAAGCTTGCAACTACACCGACTAACGAACCTACATAAACCGGTCTTGTAAGTTTCTTTTTTCTTTCTTTATCATTAGCGGCAGATTTTACAAGATATGCTATGATTGCTCCAACTATTAGTATTGCCTCAAAACCTTCTCTAAGTATAATAGAAAAGCAAGCTATGAAGGTAGCAGTCGCAGCACTGGTAGAGCCCCCCGATTGTTCAGCAAGCACTTCCTCTACAATCTGTCTTACGGTAGTTTCATCTGCACTTCCAGCCTTAACATCTCCCTTTCCGGAAACTTTAGGTTTCTTACCGTCAAGAAGAGCCGCATCATTACGAATCATAGATTTAAGTTTGTCTACTTCTTTATCAAATTCATCGGTAGAACCTCCATTTTTTGTAATCGCCTTACAAGCCGCAAATTGAAGTTCAACCTCAGACTTTCTTGCACCTGAAATTTTAGCAAGAGTATTTCTTTCAAAGCCTGTTGTCTCATAATAACCATAATATCCATGATTTACCGAGTCATAAGCCCCTTTTGAGTCACCTGCTTTATACAACTCTTTTGCCCGTTCAAACACATTATCCATAGCATTTGCCACATCATCCCAAGTAGCAGAAGGTGCACCGCTTGCCTTATATTCTTTCCAAGTGGCATAATACCCTTCTTCGGCTTTAGCGGTAAGTGTAAAGCCAAAACCGGCTAAAAAAATAAATAATACTACTGATATTCTTGCCAGCAATATTTTTCTTTTGGTTGTAAACATTAACTTTGCCTCTCTTTTATAAATCCAAATTATGCAAAACCAAATTAGTTCTACCTAACTTATTATAAACTATCCTATATCATTATTTTTGTCAAGTATATTTCCGCATTTCATCTCAAAAATTTTATCCGCAAACTTAAATACTTCCTTATCATGAGTAATTACAAGCACTGATTTTCCCTCATTTGCAAGTTCTTTGAATATATTCAACACAATTTCAGTATTCTCTTCGTCTAAATCTGAGGTAGGCTCATCAGCAAGTATAAACTCGGGGTTATTGATAAGTGCTCTTGAAATAGCCATTCTTCTAAGTTCGCCGCCTGAAAGTTCTGTCGGCATAACATTTTCAAGTTCGGATATTCCTGTTTTTTTAAGCAGCTCTCTTGCCCTTATTTCCATTTCCTCAGCTTTTTTATCACTTGCTTTATTATAAAGATTATACGGTAACATAACATTTTCAAGTACCGTAAGTGTATTTATAGCTGATTGCCCTTGCAGTACTATTCCGAAATGTCGGTTTCTAAACTTTGATATTTCTTCATCACTTAACTTATGTAAGTCGGTTTCTTTTGCAATAACATTACCTGAACTTGGAGTTAAAAGTCCTGATAAAATATTTAAAAGTGTACTTTTTCCACTGCCTGACTTTCCATACAAAACTATAAGCTGTCCTCCGTTTAACTCAAAATCATTTTCATTTAATGCAAAAAATTTATTTGAGTCACCTCTATCTCTAAGAAACCATTTACTTATTTTATTTGCTGTAATTTTCATCAGTTGTCCTCCCTTAAAATAAGTGCGGTATCTATTTTAGATGTCTTAAATGCACTTAAAGAAGATGCAAGACAACCCGCAATTACTGAAGCTATAATAGTCACAATAACTAACAGTAATATTTTTTGAAATTCCGGAAGCAAAAATGGAAGATCAAAAGTTGTAAGGCTTATATTCCCTAACAGCAACACCATAATTACTGCTATAAAAGCCCCTGCAACACTACCTATAAGATTAACCATAACAGCTTCTTTTAAGATAATTTCAACTACCATTTTTCTTGACGAACCCAAAACTCTAAGTATTGCAAATTCTTTTTTTCTTTCATTGGCAATCATAACAAAGGCAAGCATAAGTATAAGAATCGAAAGCAACCAAATTGCTACTATCAGAAAACTTATAATCGTTGAAGCAGATTCTAACTGGTTTGCTACTCCCGAAATCAGATCCTGAGTCTGCACAGCCTCCACTCCTCTAGTTTTTATATTTATTTCATTAACTATATCAAGCGGAGAATATCCTGCTGCCACATTTATAAGAATGCTGGAAGTTAATTTATCCGGATTTCCTTTAACATTAGTTATCATACCCGATTCTTCTGCCGATTTGAGCAAGGCTTTAATTGAATCTATACTCATATACACAGCCGTATCAAGATAAGTACCCGTTTTTTTCAGTCTTTCTTTAACCGTGCAAACCTTATTATAAAAAGTAAGCTTATCACCTGAAAAAGCATTCAAGTCGTTTCCAACAAGTATTTCAAACTCTCCAAGTTCTCCATTATAAGATTCTTTGACCCATGGTTTTATGGTAAAATCCGTTTCAGGATCAAAGCCTATCAGTTGTAATCTTGCTGAGCAACAACCCGCTTTTGCAGATGCCAAATAATATTGCTCTGATATTTCCTTTATACCTTCTATATTTTTAATTTTATCAAGTATACTTCTGTCCATATAAAAATATCCCGGATTTCCCTGCAATATCATATTGGAAAAACTGGCTTTGGTAGTCGCTTCAAACGGCACTACCATAATATCGGCACCAAGTCTTGACTTTAAGGATATAAGTCCTTCTTTAAGACCGGTAATAGCAAGCGAACCGCCCGTAACCGAAAAGCATAACAACGCTGATAACAGTACTAAAATAAGTGTCCTTCCTGAACGCCTTGTTATATTTTTATATGAAATACTCTTAAAAACAGACATTTTATCCTCTTATTTTCTATTTTCTTTCTTTAAGTTAATAATTATACTTACTACCTCAACAATCAGTAAAGCTATTGAAACTCCAATTACCGCCGGACGCATACTCACCCTGCAAGCCATTTCAGGCATCATGCAAAGTTTAATTATTATCTGAGGAAGTAACAGCGCCATTATGGTTACCGGTACCATACTTGCAGATATAGCAGCCTTTTCACCCGCTTTCTTAAAAATAAACAAGAGAAGTGACATAACCGACAATACTATTCCCACAGCAAATATAGCCTGTTCCGCCCAATGGCAAGGCATAATTTTACCGTCATGTCCCATACCGAGCGGGCAAGCATGAAATACATATTTCACTCCAAACGCCAAGCAAAGACTTAAAGCAAATAATATACCTGCTAATACTAAAGAAACTTTGTTTTTTCTTTCCATAACATCCTCCTATAATTTTGTTTTGTTTTAAATCGTTCGGGTTTAATAATTTTTTAAGCCTTAATTCCTAGTTAGGCTATCGGCTTTTTATTTTACCCTATACTGCCTTTTCAGTCAAGCATAATTGATAACAAAAATCATTTAATCTGTTGCTAATTTTTTATCAACAACAAATTAAATGATTTCTGATAGGAGTATCCGTTTCTAAAAAATAATTATTATTTTAACCAGTCGGTAACACTGTTCCAAGCTTCCTTTTTTTCAAGACCGAGTTTCCAAAAAGCGATACCTGCCATATTTCCCTTATCCACAAGTTCCAACTTTGCTGCAATAGACCTCTCCTCTTCAAGCCAAATTCTCATTCTGTCATTTCCGTCTTTCCACTCAGCATAATATTGACCGACTTCTCCATTCCATTCTTTCTCTGCATTATTTTGTTTTGCCAAATTAAGTCCGCCTTCCATACCGAGAGCCTTAGTTTGCAGTTTTCCTTCTTTTGTTTCTCTCCATACTCTAGTATAAAACGGCAGCCCTACAATAATTTTATTCATAGGAACATCTTTAGCTGTATTTTCGATACTTTTTTTCACCCAGCCAAGACTTGAAACCGAACCCGCTTGTGCCGAACCCGCATAATGCTCATCATACGCCATAACACAAAGATAATCAGCAAGTACCCCCTGCTCTTTGATATTATAGAACATATTAAAATCTAAAGGTATATAGTTATCTACTGAAAGCACCTTCTTCCTATTTCTCATCTCAATAGAAAGTTCACGCAAAAACTGAATATAGCCTTTGGCGTATGAAGCTTTAATATTCTCAAAATCTACATTGATTCCGTCAAGATTATATTCTTCAATAAAATATATAATATTCTTAATTAATTTAGTTCTTAATGCCGTACTCGTTAAAAGTTTTTTAAAATCCACCTCTTTATTAAAATCATTTATTAACGGCCATACATCTATGTCCATATTACGCATTTTATCTACATAATCCTTAGATGCAAAGCTTAAAATTTCTCCTTCCGAATCGGCTACACTAAACCATGTAGGTGATATAACATTAAGTCCTTCAGCCTTAGCAAGTGCACTTCCCCACTGTGCATTTCCTGCCTGAGCACTAACTTGGTGCCAGCCCAAAACTATCGGTTCTTCTCTTGAAATACTGACATATCCTTCATTTTCTTTATTTCTGTCAAAACTGTATTTTTTATTCTCCGTATTTTGAATGTCCAATTTATCTGTTTCTATATAGCCTGTTATTCCGTCCTCAGTAAATACCCTTATAAAATCCGCCCCTGTATTTTCAAGCAGATATACTTTTTCACCCGCATCAAGTCTTTTTAGGATAGGCTCTTTATTATCACTTCCCTTCCTCAATTCAGTTTCCTTTTTTACTTCACAGTATCTATATTCTTCACCGCTATTTTCAAAAATAATTACTCTTGCCGGATTTTCAAAAATATCAGCTTTAATCTCATGCCATTTTGAAATAAAATTAACTGAAACAAAGATATTCCCGCCTTCCTCTATAAAACTTGGGATTTCATCCTTTTTAATCTCACCATTAATTTCATACTCTTTCTCATCTGCTTTATAAATAAATTTTTCTGTAGCAGTTGTATATACTATTATATCATCCATTACATCATAATATATTCTCGGCATTATCTTTTCCGCCACAGTATAAGGAAGGTAAGCCGTCTTATTTCTTATAAGTGCATTTTCATCATTTTTTATGATGTCAATAATGAGCCTTGCCTCACCTTCAGGTAACTTATAATAATCTGTAAGTGAAATTTCCGTCTTATTTGATGTATCAAATTTAAGTATCTTACCTGCTATGAGGATAAGAACTGATATTACCGCTATAACAGCCAGTGGAATTATAATCGTAATAGGAATTATTTTTTTCTTCATTGGTACCTCCAACCAAATTTCTAATACAATTTATAATAACACTATTGTAGGCATTTGTCATTTTCTTTTTATATTCCTATATCCTGAAAATTAACTTTTGTCACTTCACCCATGATGTTTATATCCAACTCTACCATATATCTTCCGTCTTCTGCCAAAGCTTCAGCTTTACTAAATTCATCTAAAACCTTTTCTCCACATAAAAACCTTACTCCTCTTTTCCAATATTTCCTCATTTCAATCATTAATACATCTTCTTTATCTACAATTTCCATATTTTTCTCCAATATTTTGAGCCTTCTCTTACAGAAGGCTCAAATTCCACTCAATAAGGCAGGTGTGATGTAATCATTCCTTTTCATTCCAGTAAGAAGCAGCTTCTTTCCATTCCTGCCCTTTAATATACATTGCCTTTTTTGCTGCAAATCTTTCTTTTTCTAACACTTTGTCAAATTTCACTTCATAATTATAGCCGGAAAGGTTGTTTACTCTACCTTTAGGATGAAGCAGCTCATCTGCCTGTCTGTTCACCGGATAAGTTACCTTGTTTTTATTATTATGTTTTCCAATTACCAAATAAAGCTTGGAACCTGCAAACAGTTTAAGGTCGGTAATTGCACTTTCTAAAATTATAATTTCTTCTTCACACAGTGCCATATAGAGCAAAGATTTCTCCCCCGACTTATTAAAATCCGTTATTTTCTTTTCAGAAACTACTGTATAATTACGCCCGTCGGCTAAAGAAAGTCTTACATCGGCATAATCCCCCCGCTCCATCAGTTCCGGCAGGTGAATTTCTGAATATTCACAGATAAATTCATTATCACCGACAATAGTATTTCTCATAGCAGGTAATATTTTTTCCTTATTTCCACCCTCTGTTACTTCATTATAGTCAATGGTTTTTTTTAAATCTCCCGCCTCGTCCGCAGTTTTTTCTACAACCATACCGCTTTCAGCGACTTCGGGCTGTTTTGCATCAATGTCCTTATCTATATTCTTAAATATGAATTTAAAAGCAAGTATTGCAGCAATAAATATAACAATTAATGTTATAATGAAAATTACGGTTTTCTTCCTCGTGCTTACTCCTTCAAATTCATCATCAGATAATAGTTTTGTTTCTTCCTTATCCTTAAACATTATCCCTCCTCAATTCATATTCTTTTAACTCCCATTCCTTTACAAGCTGTTTTAAGTCCTATCTTCCTAATCAAAGTTTTTGTTTCTTTAAGCTGTAAATCATCAGATAGATTATCCAAAATCATCCAGCCTTTTTCTCCAATATCATCTTGGTGACTAGTTAAAAATTCTTCCAATTCTCCACCTTTTACAAAGTTATTCTGAACTACCACCAGTTTCGTATCACAACTATGAAATAAGAGTGAAAATTCATCTATTTTTCCAAAATCAATTATCAGATTGTCAAATCCTTTTTTCAGAAAATATGCTATATCTTCTTCATAAACATTTTTATAAATCTGAATATGTTTCAGACTGTCAGGCATCCTGCAAAGTTTTAATTCTGTGTCCATATCCCTGTCAACAGCCACATAGGCAACTTTTCTTCCTTGTTTTATAAGTTCATTTGCCACACAAAATGCAATATGGGTCGTTCCCACTCCATTTGTATTGCCACAAATTCCAATCTTAGCAGAATTAACATCATTAAGTATATTTCTGTCGCTGTCTGTTCTAAAAGAGAAATCCCTTTTTCCTGCAAGACTCTTTATAGTTTTTTCCAACGCTTTTATATCCGGGCGTTCTCTATAATTCTCCCTTATACACTTAGCTGACAGTTTGATAAGTTTCTCTTTTACCGTCCTCTTCAGTAAAGTTTTCTCTCCTTCAGTTCTATCTGTCAAGTATTTTATTATACTGCCAAAACCATAAACATCTGTGTAGCTGCCCGGTTTCTTTCCTTTTTTTAGTTCCGGTGCAGCAAAACCTTCTGTCGCAAGACTTGTAAAATCATCTTCTTCTGAATATAAAACAGAGCCGAAATCTACTATTTTCACTCCTTTTTCAGTAATAATTATGTTCGCCGGTTTCCAATCGATGTAAAGCACAGACTCTTCCAAAGAATTAATAAATTTTAGAAAATCAAACAATTTGGTAACTATGTCTACAAGCTCTCTTTCTTTTAACTTATTCCTAAGAAAATCCTCCGAAGCAAGACTTAACCCCTGCACATATTCTTCAACTAAATACAGGTTTTCCTTATCCTCTTCTATGTCATAAAGCCTTGGTATAAGTTCTAAACTATGCTCAGATAGAAATTTGGCCTCTTTTTTCAACTGTTTAAAAAATGGATGAGTTTTTGAAATTTTTTTGATCACACGATATTCCTGTAACTTTATATGTGAAGCCAAAAATACATGCGGATTAGGACTTAGGGAATCCAGAATTGAAAGAATATGGTATTTACCTAACCAAAGGTTAATCCATATCATCTCCTTTCATTGATTTTAGGAAATTTCCAAAACTAACATTAATGTATTTATATTTTATATTTAGTTTAATATTTTTGCAACGGTATTTTGCACAAATTATTAAGATTTTTTTCGGCATAATAAACAAAATTTATTTCAAACTATTTAATCAATAGATTGTGCCAATAAAAATATCAAATAAATATGATTCAAATTATGAATCCGATATCTATCATAATATTATGATAAATTTGACAATATTTTCTTTTTATCATATACTAATATTTTAGAAAAGAATCAGTGCCAAAATAGAGAAAGGTTATTTTATGAAAATAGAAAAGCTTAATGACAACCAGTTAAAAATCACTCTGGCTCCTGAAGACTTGAGTATAAGGGGGCTTGCCCTCTCAGAATTGTCCTATGGCTCTCCTAAAACTAAAGATTTATATAATGAACTTATAGAACAGGCTCTTAGTGAATTTGGTTTTGAAGGGGATGAAGGTGCTTTAGTTATAGAGGCAATACCTACTTCTAAAGGAAATCTCATCATTTTTATAACAAAAAACAATTCATCAGATGATCTTGATACAAGATTTTCAAGATTTTCTCCTGATTTATACAATAATTCTGATGATGATTTTATACCGCTTACAGACATGCTTAAACCTTCTTCCGGAACATCAGCTAAAAAGACTGAATCTTCTGATAATAAAAAAACTGAAAAAAAACTTTTAATTGACAGTCACGGCAAAGTATTTATTTTTAACTCACTTGAATCCGTTGCTGAACTTTCTTTACAGATAAAAGATTTATTTTCAGGAAGAAGTTCTTTATACAAAAATCCTAAGAATAATTTATATTTCCTTATTCTTGAAAATTATCCCTCCGACAAGGAGAATTTTGGCAGAGTATGCAATATTGTTTCTGAATTTTCTGTTCAACGCAAGAGCAATTATGCAACAGCTGCCGTTATCACGGAACATTGTGAAAAAATTATCACATCTGATGCTGTCAATGTGCTTTCAGCATTCAGCTAAAGAAAAAGGGCTGTCACATTAAGAGCAGCCCTTTTCTTTTAACTTCAATTATTTATTATGCAATAAACTCATTAAGCAAATCACAAAGTTCATCGGCATCTATTCCATGAACCTCTGCCGCCTCTTCAAGAGTTTCACCCATAGAAGACGGACAACCCACACAGTGCATTCCTGCATTAAGAAGTACCGGAATCACATTTTGATCAATTTGAATTATATCTGCGATTATCATATCCTTTGTAATTTTTTGTTCTGACATAGTTTTACCTCTTTCAATAACTTATTTGTATTAAACCTTAAATATCAAAATTTAAGATATTTATAGGCTATTATAATTCACGAAACTCAGTTAGTCAAGAACTGCATTATGGTGTTTCTGCATTATTTTCATCACTTTCTTCTGGAGTTTCCGATGGAGTTTCCGCTCGGTTATTACTCTCATCTACATTATTGCCTTCTCTATTTTCTTCCTCCGGTGCAGTATCCTCAGCCTCATTTCCTTCCTCCGGATTTTCTCCTTCATCATCAGCATTGTTCTCCTCCTCTTCATCAGATGAATCAGTTTCTTCTTCTGTCTTTTTCTTCTCTTCTTCTAATTTTTTCTTTTCCTCCTCCTTCTTTTTCTCTTCTTCAAGCCTCTCTTCTTTCGTCTTCTCCTTTTCTTTTTCTTCCTTATCTTCCTTATCCTTCTCATCTTCTGAAGGTTCTGCTACAATCTTATAGTCGTCCAAAGCTTCAATCTCAAGCTTTTGGTGAAGCTTTTCCATATATGTTTTCCATATACTAAGCGGTGTTGCTTGAAACTGAATCCTATCCAAACTCTTTGGGATATCATATCCCACCCATACACCTGTAGTATAATATTTTGTAAAACCTACAAACCATAAATCCTTACTTTCATTGGTAGTTCCCGTTTTTCCCGCACAGGGCATTGATGAAAGCCTTCCATTTACTCCGGTGCCTTTTGTCATAACAGCTTCCATACAAGTAGTTATCATCTTGCATGAATTTTCATCATATACATATTTAGTTATCCCATTTTGGTCAAAACCATCTATAACTATGTCATTTCCTTCGGCATCGGTCATTTTAATAATACAGGTAGGCTCTCTAAATTCTCCTCCATTTTCTATCGCCGCATAGGCAGATGTCATCTCCAATGCACTCACTCCTTTTGTAAATCCGCCAAGTGAAGCTGCCGGATAATAATCATTTCTTTCTATTCCTGAAAACCCCATTTCTAATAGTTTATTTATACCGACTATGGGTGAAATCTCTGTAAAAAGTTTCCAAGCGACAGTATTTTTAGACTTTGCTAGTGCATCAAGTATAGATATATCACCACTAAATATTCCATCTGCGTTGGCAGGACCGTTCTCTATTTTTTCATCCTTAACTATATCGGTAGGCGTATAACCCTGCTCAAAAGCCGGAGTATATACAATCAACGGCTTAATTGTACTTCCCGGTTGTCTGAAACTCTGATATGCCCTGTTTAAAGTTCTTCCTTTAAGCTTTTGGTTTCTTCCTCCGACAACTGCAACAACTCTTCCGCTGCCGTTGTCTATAGTAACTGCCGAACCTTGCAGCTTATATATTCCCTCATTATTTTTCTCTTTTGAAATACTCAGTCCTTCATCCAGTGTTTCCTGCAATAATTTTTGTTTTTTAGGGTCCAGTGAGGTATAAACTCTGTATCCTCCGGAATAAAGCTTACTTTGGCAGTTTGAGTATACTTCACTATAATTTTCATTATATATATTTTTATCCTCTGCTGATGAAAATGTATACTTGAAGTGAAATCCTTCTGATTTCATAAGGCTTTTTACTGCCCTGTCAAGTGCAAAAGTAAGCATATAGCTGCTCTTTTTAGCCTTAGGTTCTTTAACCTTAATTTCCTCACTTTTAGCAATATTAGCCTCCTGTTTACTTATTTTTCCGTCTAAAAGCATTTGGTCTAAAATTCTATTTCTTCTGCCAAGTGTATCCTCAATATTATCATAAGGATTGTACCTTGTAGGACTGTTTGGAATACTAAGTAAAAAGGTCAGCTGTGATAAAGACAGTGATTTAATTCCTTTTCCAAAATACCCGAGACTTGCTGACTGTATTCCATAATATCCATTTGCGAAGTAGATATTATTCAGGTAAAATTCCATAATTTCTGTTTTAGAGTATTTCTTTTCCAGCTCTCTTGCTATAAATATTTCCCTAGCCTTTCTCTCCCAGCTTTCTTCAAACGATAAAAAAATATTTCTTGCAAGCTGTTGGGTTATAGTACTTCCCCCTTGAGTTATTATCCCTTTATTTTTAATATATGCCAATCCTGCCCTGAATATAGCCTTTAAATCATAGCCTTTATGCTTAAAAAAGCTTTTATCCTCTATACTTGTTATAGCTTCAACCGCCTGTTTGGGAATATCGTTATATTTTATATAATAAACATCTTTTTCTCCCTTTAGCTTAGATATAATTGCACCGTCTGCATCATAAATTATACTTGTTTCATTTTGTCTAAAAGTTTCCATATTACTATCTGCAACTATTTTCTTAGCATCATTTTCCATAGCCATTATTCTTTTGCCATATCTCATATACAATAATATTCCACCTACAACTACTATAGCAAGCAAAATAGCAATTATTATTTTAATTATTATTCCTATGGATCTGCCAATAGAATTTTTCTTTTTTTTCTCTTTTTTAGCCAAAACTTTACCTCCTTTTCGAGTAAATGCAATTTTAACACATTTTTATTAAAATTAAATGATTAATTTCTTAAATTTTATCTTGTACTTTGCTAAATTTTGATTATATATAGTATTTTTGTCAAAATTTCGCCCTTGAAATAAGAAACTAAATATACTATACTAAGAAACTGAGTGTTAAAACCTTCCCACTCATATAAAAACTAAAGGAGAATAAAATAATGGAAGATTCTAAAATTATGACACGGGGTAAAACACATACCCTATCAATCGCACTGGCAGGAATAACTGCCGCTCTCTATACCGTACTCACTATCTTTGCCGCAAGCCTTAACCTTGCAAGCGGTGTAATTCAGGTAAGATTTTCCGAAGTACTTACTATTCTGCCATTTTTTGGCTTTGCAGGTGTTCCCGGGGTAACGCTAGGCTGCCTCATATCAAATATTATAATAGGAAGCAATATCTTTGATATTGTATTTGGAACCCTTGCTACTTTTATAGGGGCAATAGGTACTTGGTATATAGGCGTACTTTTCAGAAAAAACGGCAACAAATCATTTAAATTTTTATCACCTGTTCCCCCAATTATGGCAAATACAATTATAGTTCCTTTGATACTCACTTATGCTTATGGCGTACCTGACGGCATACCTTTTCTCATGCTTACAGTAGGTGCAGGTGAAGTAATTTCCTGCGGTGTACTTGGATTGTTACTGCTTTCTGTCCTATATCCTATTAAAAATATAATTTTCAATCAAAATACTCACCAAAATTTATTATAGGAATAATTTTACCTTTTTAACGAAATAAAATCCCGCCTGACATTTTATACTGCTCTCACAGTTATTAAATGTCAGGCGGGATTTTAATATATTATTTACAACTCACAATTTCCTACTGTTCTTGGGAAAGGAACTACATCTCTGATATTGCTCATACCTGTAAGATACATTACACATCTTTCAAAGCCCAGCCCAAAGCCTGCGTGTCTTGCTGAACCGTATTTACGAAGATCAAGATAAAAATCATAATCCTCCTCATTTAAGCCAAGCTCTTTCATTCTCTTAGTAAGTAAATCGTAGTCCTCTTCTCTTTGACTTCCACCGATAATTTCACCAATTCCCGGCACAAGACAATCCATAGCTGCAACAGTCTTGCCGTCATCATTAAGTTTCATATAAAAAGCCTTGATTTCCTTTGGATAATCGGTTACAAATACGGGGCGTTTAAAAATTTTCTCTGTCAGATAACGCTCATGTTCAGTCTGTAAATCACAGCCCCAGCTTACTTTATAGTCAAATTCATCATTATGCTCTTTTAAGAGTTCAATGGCTTCTGTATAAGTTACACGCCCGAAGTCTGAACCGGCTACTCCTTTAAGTCTTTCAATAAGCTCTTTATCTATGAACTGATTAAAGAACGCCATTTCTTCAGGAGCATTAAGAAGTACATAGTTAATTATATATTTAAGCATTGACTCTGCAAGATCCATATCATCTGCAAGGTCTGCAAAGGCTATTTCCGGCTCTATCATCCAAAATTCCGCTGCATGCCTTGTAGTATTTGAATTTTCCGCTCTAAAAGTGGGACCGAATGTATAGATATTCTTAAATGCCATTGCGTAAGTCTCACCGTTTAACTGACCGCTAACAGTAAGGTTAGTTGCTTTACCGAAGAAATCTTCGCCATTGTTTACCTTGCCATCCTCTCCCATAGGAAGGTTGTCAAGGTCAAGAGTTGTAACTCTGAACATCTCTCCCGCACCTTCAGCATCTGAGCCTGTGATAATTGGGGTATGCACATAAACAAAGTCCCTCTCCTGAAAAAACTTATGTATAGCATAAGCTATTAATGAACGAACTCTAAATACAGCCTGAAAAGTATTGGTTCTTGGACGAAGATGTGAAATAGTCCTAAGATATTCCATACTGTGGCGTTTCTTTTGAAGCGGATAATCACTGGTTGACCTTCCTTCTATTATAACTTCCGTTGCCTGTATTTCAAAAGGCTGTTTTGCATCCGGTGTAAGTGTAAGCTCTCCTTTAACTATGATAGCTGAGCCTACATTTAGCTTACTTATTTCAGCAAAATTCTCCATATTATCATGATAAACCGCTTGTAGGGTTTCAAAATATGTACCGTCACTAAGTACTATAAACCCAAAGGTCTTTGAATCTCTTACACTTCTAATCCAGCCTCCCACCGTCACTTCTTTTCCTGCAAACTTTTCTTTTTCCTTGAAAAGTTCTCTTACTGTAATAAGTTTCATAACTTCCTCCTGCTCTTTTAGTTCTTTAATATATTTCCAAACAATCACTATGTAAATCTGATATCATATTAGTATATCATATTTTTCTTTTAACTGCCAGTCTGTATTCTTATTATATTTTTTTATGATTGTTTATTAAAAAATAATGATTATTGCTTCAGTCACTATTATTTTCATATTTGCTACTAATTTGTTACTAAATAATCATATCAAAGAAATAGCTTATTTACACATTTTCTTGATACTTTTAATGCTAAAAAACAGGAAATCCCCACATGGTGGTTACATCCCTTTATGCACCACAGAATGCAGATGCAGCTGCTAAGAATG